>DATJSI010000059.1 GCA_035504215.1 Mycobacteriales bacterium | reverse complement strand
CGGTATCCGCTGTGATGAGCCCGATCGGGCTCATGGTCGATGCCGAGGAGCGCGTGTCGGTCGCCTTCGAGCTCGCCGCCCGCGAGGGCGCCCACTACCTGGCCGTCATGGCCGGCTCGCAGGGGTGCGTCGGCCTGGTGGGAATCGACGAGCTGCGGGTGTGGGCCGAAGCCCCTGCCGCGGGCACTCGCCCTCCGATCGGTGCCTTGGTCGACCGCCCGGACGTCCGGATTCGTCCGGCCGCGCCACTTGTCGAGGCAGCCCGGCTGATGGCGACATACCAGACCGATGCCGTGCTCGTCGCGGACGGCGCTCGCCTGGTCGGCCTGCTCACCTGGCGCGACGTCGTGCGATGGGTGGCCGGGCTGACGGATCCGAGGGCGGAGCGCCGCAGCTCCCGGCCGGCGCTGTTTGTCGTGCCGAGCGCTTTCGAGCGGCTGGCCGGGGCGCAGTGACCACATCTAGCTCGGGTCGGTGCGCAGGATCTCCTCGGTGGAGCGTCGTCCGGTAGAGGGCGTCGCCTGTCCGTAGCCCATCCGCAGGACCATCTGCGGCCAGCCGATCATGCCGAGCTGGGAGCGCAGCTGCTGGCGTGGCCCGGGGTCGTCGATGACCTGGTTGAGCGGCGAGGCGACGATGCCGAGCCCGGCCGCCCGTAAAAGCAGGCGCGCGAGCCGGCGGCCGGCGTTGAGCCAGTCGAGCTCGCTGTCGTTGGGTGTCCCGACGATCACGATGAGCGGTTTCTCGTCGACCGGGTTCTCCGGTGGATCGCCGCCGACGTCACCGTCGAAGTCGCGTTGCACGTACCCGGCATGGCGTCCGGTTGTCGACGGCACGGCCGCGTCGGGAATCCCGTCCGGCGCAGGGTGGTCGCGCCGCCAGAGCCGTAACTCCTCGAGGTACGCCGGGTCGGACTGCTGCGCTTCGTCCGCGTGTTGCAGGAGCACCATCAGGGCGATCGTGTCCTCAGGACGCGTCACTGCGTGCGCCCAAACGTTGTCGATGGTGACGTCGCGGGTCAGCAGGTCGACGAGGTCTGCAGGAATCGGGTCGGGGGCGAACGCGTCGCGGACCATCGCGCGTAGCGGGATGGCCCTGATCAGCTCGGCGTCGACATCGTCCGGAGTGGCCGGTGCACCGATCCCTACCCGCGCGAGCAGGTCGGGGCTGTCCGGGTCGGGGAAGGTCTCGATCACCGCGCTGTGCTGCTGCGCGAGCAGCCCCAGCCGCAGATGCTCCAGCGCAGCGCCACAGCTGAGGACCCGCTGTCGGCCGGTCGGATCGAGGGCGGGCAGCGCCCGGTCACGGTCCGCGATCACGTCCACCGTGTCGTGGTGAACGACGAACTGCCACGGCTGGGTGTTGTGCACCGACGGGGCACGGCTCGCGAGCTCGACCGCCCGCCTCCAGTCAACCTGGTCCACCCTGCCAGGGAACAAGGTCTTGGGCCGCCTGGCAAGTCGCACGCGATTCGGCCATGATCAAGCGAGATTGTCCACGCCTATCGTGGGAATCGCGACCCGGACCCTTGTCGCGTCACGGCGAGCCTGTGGGGAGCGAATGACCGAGCCAGTGGCGCCTCGGATGAGGCAGGCGACGGACGCCGCCGTCGAGCCCGCGCGGTTGCGGCTCGACGCGCTGCTGACCGAGCTGATGGAGCGAGCAGGCGAGGTGCTCGAGACCCAGGGTCGCCTGCGCAGCCTGCTCGACGCAGTCGTCTCGATCGCCCAGGACCCGAGTCTTGGCGCGGTCCTTCAGCGGATCGCGTCGGCCGCCTGCGAGCTGGTCGGCGCCCGGTACGGCGCGCTCGGCGTGCTCGCCGCCGACCGTCGTCGGTTGAGCGACTTCATCACGGTGGGCCTGACGACCGAGGAGCGGGCCGCGATCGGCGAGCTGCCGACCGGCAAGGGGATCCTCGGCGTCCTCATCGAGTCGCCCGAGCCGCTGTGCCTTGCCCAGCTCAACGCCGACCCGCGCTCGTTCGGTTTCCCACCCGGCCATCCGCCGATGTCGACGTTCCTCGGTGTTCCGATCCGGATCCGCAACCAGGTGTTCGGCAACCTCTACCTCACCGAGAAGGCGGACGGAAAGCCGTTCACCGACGAGGACCAGCAGCTCGTCGTAGCGCTCGCCGCCGCCGCCGGTGCCGCGATCCAGAATGCCCAGCTCTTCGACACCCAGCAGCGCCGCCAGGCCTGGCTGAGTGCGTCGAACGAGGTCCGGGCCGCGACGTTCGCCGACCTTGCACCCGCGGACCTGCTCGACCTCGTCGCCGAGCAGGGCCGGACCGCGACCGGCGCCGATTGCCTGGTGATCGGGCTCCCGGATGCCGAGGGCCGGCTGGTCATCCGGGCCGCTGCCGGCCAGGACGCGAACCGCCTGATCGGGCAGTCGATGAGTGGCCCGGAGTCGATCGCCGACCAGGTGCTGGCAACGGCGGAGCACGTCGTCCGCACGGACCGTGGCGGACCCGGGCTCGTTGTCGGCGACGACGCGACCTGCTACCGCCGCGAGGTCTTCGCACCGCTCGGCGCGGCCGAGGCCGGCGCCTCCTTCGGCGTGGTCGGTGTCGGTTACGCCCGGGACGACCACAATGCGGCCGATGATCTCGCCTTCCTGCTGGCCTACGCCGATCAGGCGGCGATCGCCCTGCAGCTGACCCGGACGCGAGCCGACCGGGAACGGCTGGCGATTCTCGAGGACCGCGACCGCATCGCCCGCGACCTCCATGACTTGGTCATCCAGCGGTTGTTCGCGACCGGCATGACGTTGCAGAGCGCAGCGCCGCGGGTCGCCGATCTCGACGCACGCGGCCGCATCGCGACCGTGATCGATGATCTCGACTCGACCATCCGCGAGCTGCGTCAGGCGATCTACCAGCTGCAGACGCCCGTCATCGAGGAGGATCTGCGCGCCGACATCCAGCGGGTCGTCGACGAGGCGGCGGCGGTGACAACGGCAAAGGTGCGACTGCACTTCGTGGGTCCGGTTGCCTCCGCCGTACCCGAAGCCATCCGGCCGCATCTGCTCGCGGTGCTTCGCGAAGGGCTGTCCAACGCGATCCGGCACGCCGATCCCACCGCGGTCGACGTCACCGTCGAGGCCGACGACCACGTGTCCGTGACCGTCGCTGACGACGGCGCCGGGATGGATCCTTCGGTGAGCCGGCGCAGCGGTCTGGCCAACCTCCAGGCCCGGGCGGCTGAGTTCGACGGAACCTGCGAGCTGCAAGCGGGGGACGCGGGCGTCGGAACGCGACTGGTCTGGCAGGTGCCGCTGCCCCGCGGGTGATCCCATGACTGCGTCGTTCATCCTCAGCGACGGCCGCTCGGTCAAGATCCGGGCGCTGGATGCCGCCGACACCGACGCACTGCGCCGGGCCCTCGCGCGAGCCGACACCGATGATCTGCGCCGACGGTTCATGGGCTCGCCGCCGCCCACCCGGATGCTGGTCGAGCTGCTGCGGGTTGCCGACGGTGTACACGATGCTGCGCTCGGCGCTTTCACCGAGGCGGGCCGGCTGGTCGCGGTTGCACAGTTCGACCGGCGGGACGACCGGCCGTCGGCGGAGATCGCGATCGAGGTTGCGAAGGACTTCCAACACTGCGGGCTGGGGTCGGAGCTGGCCTGGCGGATCGGCCGGCTCGCCTACGACCGGGGTATCCGGACGTTCACGGTCAACTACCTGGCGGAGAACGAAGCGGTGTCCAAGCTGGTGCGCCGCGGCGCTGCGGCGAGCGGTCCAACGATCGAGTCAGGGAGTGCCAGGGCGGAGATCGACCTCGTCGTCGCCTTCGAGGGAACGGACGACGAGGACGGCGATCAGGCTGCGGGCAGAGCGACCGCGCGGCCGGAGCAGTCGTAGATCGCGCCACCGATGCGGTCGAGCTCGCTGCGCGAACGCCGGTAGTGGTGGGCACAGAGCACGATCTCGACCGGCGCGCTCCGGTCCGCCCGGGGCCGCAGCACCGCCTGGTACGCCGGCTTGCCGGGGCAGCAGCACGAGCCGGAGGAGCGCCCGACCGCGCTCCACACCAGGCGTGGCCACGGCCGGCCGTCGACCACCTGCCGGCCCTGGTCGTCGGTGGGTTCGGGGCGGGTCTCCTGCGCAGGGGCGTATGTCGACATGGCTGCTCCTCTCTCCTGAGAGGAGGGTGCCCGTCGCAGCGCGGATTAGGCAGTGCCGAGCGGCCCGATCTGGTCGCGGCGTTGGTCCTCGCTGACTCGGCCGAAGGTCCTTCGCGGCGAAGCCGCCAGCCGGCGTGGGTCAGCGGCGCGGGGAGAGCCGGCGCTGGAACGGGTCGACCGGGGTCGGCGGCGCAAGCCGGACCTTGACATCAACGGCAACCGCACCCTGCGGGCTCACGATCACCGGGTTGAGGTCCAGCTCGGCGAGCTGTGGCAGGTCGGTCGCCAGCTGGCCGACACGGAGCAGCACGTCCTCCAAAGCGGCAACGTCGACCGGCGGAGTGCCCCGGTAGCCGAAGAGCAGCGGTGCGGCCCGAAGAGCTTCGATCTGCTTGCGGACCAGCCGCCGGGACAGCGGCGGCAAGCGAAAGCTCCGGTCGGCGAGCAGGTCGGTGGTGATGCCGCCGAGTGCGAGCATCACGACCGGGCCGACGGCTGGGTCGTTGACGATCCCGATCGCCGTTTCCACACCGCCCGAGACCATCGGCTGGACCAGGACCGGACAGTCGTCGCCGCAGCTGTCCTTGATGCCGGCAACCGCCTCGGCCACCGCTTGGGGCGTCGCGAGGTCCAACCGGACGCCGCCCACCTCGCTGCGATGGACAACCGCACCGGCGGCCGTCTTCACCACGACCGGGTAGCCCAGCGCGGTCGCGGCGGCGACCGCCGGGCTCGGGCTCTCGGCACGCACTCCGTCCACGACGGGTACGCCGAATGCGCCGACCAGGGCTGCCGCGGCGTCGCTGTCCAGCCAGCCTCCATCCGGGTGTTCGCGCAGAAAGGCGTCGGCGATCGCTGCTGCCTCGCGGCGGTGCATGCCGCGAAGTGCAGGCGGCCGCGGCTCTGGTGCCCGGCGCCAGTCGGCGTACGTCGCGACGATGCCGAGCGCCGTCGCGGCCGCCTCGGGAAACGCGAAGCAGGGAATGACGGCGCCGGCCAGGGGCCGCTGCAGTGGCGCCGGAGTGTCGAGCTGACCGAGGAAGACGCCGAGGAGCGGCTTGTCGTTTCGCTCGCCGGCGACCCGGGCGAGGCCGGCAGCGACGGCGTCGGTGTCGGCCTCGCCGAGCGAGGTGTGCACCACCATGACGGCGTCGACGTCGGCCGACCGCATCAGCGCCTCACTCGCAGCCGCGAGGAACCCGGGTGGGGCGGTCGTGGTGATATCCACGGGGTTTGCGGTCGTCGCGTGCTGCGGCAGCAACCGCGCGAGCTCACAGCGCACTGAGGTGGACACTTCGGGAACCAGCAGACCGGCCGCGGCACAGGCGTCAGCGGCAAGAGCGGCCGAGCCGCTGCCGTTGGTCACGATTGCGACCCGCCGGCCGGCCGGCAGCGGCGCGTCGGTCAACACGCTGACGACGTCCATGACCTCGCTGAGGTTGTCGGCCCGCATGACGCCGGCCTGCGCGAACAGTGCGTCCATCGCAATGGCTGGCGTCGCCGCGGATGCGGCGTGCGACTGTGCGCCCCTCACGGGTCTGCTCGCGCCGCCCGCGGTGACGACGACGACCGGCTTCTTGCGCGCCAACCGGCGGGCGACCCGCGCGAACTTCCGGGCGTTTCCGAATGACTCGAGATACAGCACGCACACCTTCGTCGCGCTGTCACGCTCCCAGTACATGAGCAGGTCGTTGCCGCTGACGTCGGCCTTGTTGCCCAACGAAACGAAGGTGGACAGCCCGATCCGGCGACGGGTGAGGTAGTCGAGCAGCGCGACTCCGACGGCCCCGGACTGCGATGCGAGCCCGACCACGCCGCGTCGTACGCCGCTGGTCGCGAAGGTCGCGTTCATTCGGACCGCAGCGTCCGTGTTCACGATACCGAGGCAGCTCGGCCCGATCAGGCGCATGCCCGCCTGGCGGGCAGTCGCGAGGATCGTGGCTTGCTGCGCGTGCCCGCCTGCACCCTGTTCCGCGAACCCGTCACTCACGATCACCGCGCCATAGACCCCGATGCGAGCGCAGTCCTCGATGACGCCCGGCACATCGGTGGCCGGCACCGCGATGACCGCGAGGTCGGGCACGGACGGGAGCTCGTCGAGGGAGGAGTGCGTGGCGATGCCGTTGAGCTCGATACCCGACTGGTTGACGGCGTGCAGGTCACCCGTGAAGCCACTCTCGATGAGGTTGGTCATGATTCGATGGCCGACTCCCGCCCGTCCGGCGCCGACGACCACGATGCTCTGTGGCGCAAGAATGCGCTCCAGAGATGCATGCTCGGCGATCGACTCGCGGTCCGCGACGGCGAGCCGGAAGGCCGGGCCCTCCGCGATCGGAAACTCGACGTCGACGACGGCGTGTGCGAGATCCTGCCGCACCTGCGCACCGAGATCGCGCAGCACGTGCAACATCGCGGAGTTCTCCGCGAGCACCTCGGCGCACAACCTTCGGTAGCCCATCAAACGCGCGGCCGAGATCATCTGCTCGAGCAGGAGCATGCCGACCCCGTGCCCGTGCAGCCGGTCATCGACAAGAAGCGCGAACTCGGCCGTCCGTGGGCGGTTGGTCGGCTCGATGCAGCCAACGCCGATCACGGTCTGGTGTTGCACCGCGACGAGTGCATCGTGATCCGCGGCGGCCGGGCGCAACATCCGGTCGATGTCCTGTTGCCCCGCCCGTGGCGAGTAGGTGAAGAAGCGCAGCCGGAGCGAGTCCTGAGCGGTGCGCCGGTAGAGCTCGCCGACGCCAGGCGCGTCGCTCTCGCAGATCGGGCGGATCGTCACTACCGAACCGTCAGTGAGGAGCACGTCCGCGCTCGGCAGCGCAGTTCTGGCGCGGGCCGGCGCCGTCGACGTGCTCATCGGGCGTGCTCGTCGGGCCCGCGGCGAACAACCACGAGCCGGCCGCCGGGTACGTCGGTGCTGCGCCCCATACGTCGAGCGTGGGAGCCGAGGTGGTCGGCGTACAGGGTCGAACGTCCCGATCTCCCCGAAGACGGTCCTTCCGGGGGCTCACTCGTCCACGAGGTCGCGGCGGGCGAAGATCAGGGCGCCGGCGACTACGCACGCGCCGGAGACGGCCACGAGCAGTCCCGAGCTGAGCAGGTTCGGCGCCCGCGCCGGTGCGGCGGCCATCTGATGCAGGAGCGAGGTGTCGAGCAGCCAGCGGCTCGACGCCGTGATGCCGCCCAGCAGCTCGACCAGGAACGACCACGTGATGACGGTGTAGGTGACGGCAGCGGTTAAGCGCGGCGCCACGGCGAGCGCAAACGCGGCGATGCCGACCGCGCAGGCCGTCGGCGGCACCATGTTGAGACCGGCGGCGACCACGCTTCGGGCACTCACATCGAGATGTTGGCCTGACACCACGGCCGCCGCGCAGGCGCCGCCGACCAGCCCACCGAGCAACCCGATCCCGACGGCCAGTGCCACCCGTTCGACGTACCACCGGGTCCGGGAGACCGGCCGCACGAGGAGATGGTCCAGCCGACCGGCCGCCTCTTCGTGTCGTGCGGCCACGATCTGGCCGGCCGCCATGAGCATCACGACCAGCGCAACCATCAGGAAGACGACCGAGAGATAGGCCTTGCCGATCGCCGCATGCCCGCTCAACCGGGTGAACACCCCGGTCGCGCCGGAGGTGTGCCGCAACGTCTTGATCTCCTGCGAGGTCACAGAGGTCAGGAGCAGGGTCTCGGCCAGGACCGCCGCCAGCCAGCCCGCGAGACCGCCTCGCCCCAGCCGCACGGCGAGCCCGATCGGGCCGGTCAGCAGCGCGGTGCGGGGCCGGGCTCGCGACCGGTCCGGGAAGACACTCGCATCGAGGTCACGGCGGCCGGCGAGCCAGATCGCGCCAGCCGCCATCGCGACGGTCGACGCAGCGATCGGCGCGAGCGCCAGCGGGTGAGATCCGGTGAGCGGGCGCAGTTCCTCAACCCAGCCGAGCGGGCTCACCCAGCGCAGCCAGCTCAGACTCCGCACGGTGTCGGCCACTGCGCGCAGCGCGAAGCTCACGCCGAAGAACCCGCCCGTGAGTGCGGCCGCCTGGCGGCGGGTGGCGACCAACTGCCCGGCGAGTGCGCCGCCGGCGACGTACAAGCCGGCGCCGCAGGTCACGCTCAGCGCGAAGTACAGCGCGGAGCCGCTGGCCATCGGGACCTTGGAGCCGCGGCCGAGGATGACCGTGATTACGGCGGTGACGGAGAACAACGTGACGAGCCCGGCGCCGAGCCCGACGAGCGTCTGCGCGGTCGCTCGGCGCGCGGTTGTGCGTCCGGCGAGCAGGACCTCCCACCGACCCGTGTCCTCCTCGCCGCGCAACATCTTGGTTGCGCTGAGCAAGCCCCATACCGAACCGACGATCGTCAGCACGGTGAGGCTCTTCCACGCGGTGTAGCCGGCGACCGTCGACAGGTCCCTAGCCGGACCCATCAGCGCGTTCAGGCCGCCCGAGGAGAACTGGCCGGCCAGCGCCGCGCGCTGCGCGCGAGTGGGGTACGCGCTCGCGTACCCGAGTGCCTGACTCGCGATGTATGCGCCGAACGCCAAGCCCCAGACCGCCCCTGCGCGCACTGCGTGCCGCGCGGCGCGCGTGGCCGTCACACTCGCCGACCGCGCGACCGTCGCCGGCCCCGCTGCGTTGCCGCCGGTCGCGGGCAGCGCCACGAGCTCAGCGGACATCGGCGTGTGGTTCCTCGTGCTGCGGGCCGTAGTGGGCGAGGAACAGCTCTTCGAGCGAGGGTTCGCGGCTCAGCAACTCGTGCACGCGCGAGTGGGCGAGCACCTTCAACAGCGGCTCGATCTCCCCTTGGACCTGGCAGCGCAGCTGCTGGCCGTGGACCTCGACCCCGCTCACGCCGGGCACGCGGCTCAGATCAGGGACCGTGCCGTCGAAGGTGGCCTCGACCGTGAGCGACGACAGGTGCCGCAGCTGCGCCAGGGTGCCGGTGTCCACCAGCCGGCCCGAGCGCAGGATCGCGACGCGGTCGCACAGCGCCTCGACCTCGCTGAGGATGTGCGACGACAGGAACACCGTCTGGCCGCGCTGCCGGGCTTCGTGCACACACTCGCGGAAGGCCTGCTCCATGAGCGGGTCGAGCCCGCTGGTCGGCTCGTCGAGAAGGAGCAGGTCAGGCCGGGTCATCAACGCGCCGATCAGGACCAGCTTTTGCCGGTTGCCCTTCGAGTAGGCCCGCACCTTCATCGAGGGATCGAGATCGAAGCGCTGGGTCAGTTCGTCGCGGTACGAGGTGTCGACGCGACCCTGGATCCGGCCGAGCAGGTGCAGGGTCTCGGCGCCGGTGAGTGAGGGCCAGAGGCTTGCTTCGCCGGGCACGTATCCCAGCCGGCGATGCGCGGCGACCGCGTCGTCGCGGGCGTCCAGGCCGAAGATCGTCGCCGTACCCGCGCTCGGGTGGATCAAGCCGAGCAGCAGGCGGATCGTGGTCGTCTTGCCGGCTCCGTTGGGTCCTAGGTAGCCCAGCACCTCGCCGGGTGCGAGCTCGAGGTCGAGGTCGCTCAGCGCGGTCACGCTGCCGTAGCGCTTGCTCAGCCCGGCTGTCCGGATCGGCGCCTCGCTCATGGGACCACCACCCTCCTCCGGGCAAGTACAGCGCCCCGCCGAAGCGGCCAATAGGGCAGAAGGTCTCGATTGTCGGGCGGGTTGCGTACCGATCGGGGGACCTCCTTCTAGCCCGGTCGGGACCTTCGGACCTGTCGGACGACCGGTCCGAACGGCGAAGTTGTGCAGCAGACCGAATCACCGGATGCGGTCGGCAATGACCCGGGCTCCGGGCCATCGAGAGGAAAGGAGAGCGGAGATGAGACGTCGTACGTTCGACGCGCTGCTGACGTCCGCCGGTGTTGCCATCGCCATCGTGCTTCTGGTTGCCGGTGGTCTGCTGACATGGGCGCACTCGTTCATTACCAACCAGGTTCACGACCAGCTGGCCGCGCAGAAGATCTACTTCCCGCCGGCATCGGCGTTCGCGCACGCGAAGCCGGGCACCGAGATCACCCCGGACATGAAGCCTTACCTGCTGAAGTACTCGGGCAAGCTCATGACCACGGGCGACGAGGCGGGTGCCTACGCGAACCACTTCATCGCCATCCACCTTCAGGAGATCGGTGGTGGCCAGACCTACGCGCAGCTGTCCGCGAAGTCCCTCGCTGACCCGACCAACACGGCGTTGGCGAACCAGGTCGCGACGGTGTTCAAGGGCGAGACCCTTCGGGGCCTGCTGCTCAACGCGTATGCGTTCGGCAAGATGGCAACGATTGCCGGCATCGCCGCGATCGTCGCCTTCGCCAGCGGTGCACTGATGCTGCTGCTGGCAGCGGCCGGGCTGCTGCACCTTCGCCGTACACCGGCGGAGTCGCAGATCTGATTCGCCCACACCGAACGGTCCCGCAGTCGGACTGCGGGGCCGTTTGCGTGCGCGCGAAGCCGAACGAATGGTCCCGCTCTGCGGGACCGGCCGGCGTCCGGCCGGAACGCCCGGCGGGGTGGGCCCGCGACCGGATAAGGGAGTTGGCCGACCCCGCAGAGCGAGCTTTCTACCCGCCGACCCCGACCGTGCGGAGGTCGACGATGCCGAACGCAGGCTCGATGTAGACGTTGGTCAGCCGGCTGCTGAACAGGTCGAGAGCCTTGTCATAGGTGAACGGGACATCACAGGCGTCCTTCAGGACCGTCTGGTCCACCTGCTGCCAGTACGGGTACTCCGCAGACGGGGCTGGTCTGCTGGAGCGCCTGGTTGATCAGCGAGGTGATCATCGGGTCGCTGCAGGCACCGTAGTTGCTGTTGCCCTGAGCGAGGATCTTGCGCGGGTCGACGATGTTCTCGAAGAACCCGTACGGAGCCGGCCAGTCCGGGCCCCAGCCCCCGGCGGAAACGATGGCTTTGTCACGGCGGGGTCACAGGTTCGAATCAGTCCGCCAACGACTCTTCAGTGCTGAGCGTCGGCGCTGCCGACGCCTACTCAACGGTCGTTGACGCAAGCCGCTGCGCTTGTCAGTCTTCGCTCGCCACGATCCGAGGGAGGGACGATTCGTGGACGATGTCGCCGTACTGACCGAACTCAACGCGAGGTTCGTCGAAGCCTGTCGGCATGGCGCATCGGAGACGTTGACGTCGCTGCTTTCTGCGGCATTCACCTATCTGGATGGTGCGACCGGTGAGGTCTGGGACATCGACCAGTTCTTGAAGGACGTCGCCGAGAACCCTTCGCCGACGGTCCGGATCGACCAGCTAGTGATCCATGTCGAGGGCAACACCGCCGTGGTGTCCGCACGTGCGCTACGCCTACCGAACTCCAGCCGCCGCTACCTCGACACCTACGAGCGGCGCGGTGGCGCTTGGCGCTGCACCCATTCCTGCGGCTGGCCGCTGGAGACCAGACTGCCGTGATCCGGAGGGGTTGACGTGGTCCGATTCCTCATCCGCCGCATCGTCGGCGGCGTGGTTGTGCTGATCGTGATCTCCATCATCACCTTCTGGCTGTTCTATGCCTTGCCGAGGCACTTGCACTCCAACCCGGCTGCCCTGTACGCCGGACGGAGTCCGAGTACGGCGACCATCGCCGCGGTATCGGAGAAGCTCGGGCTCGACAAGCCCTTCTGGACGCAGTACTGGGAGTTCCTCAAGGGAATCTTCGTGGGCCGGACGTACGGATCCGGCGTGACGGCCGACGCCTGTCACCGTCCCTGCCTCGGGTTCTCCTTCATCAACAACGAGCCGGTGTGGTCGGAGATCACCTCCGATCTCCCGGTCGACATCTCTCTCGCCATCGGCGCATCGGTGATCTGGGTCATCACCGGCGTCGCAACCGGCGTACTGTCCGCGCTTCGCAAGGCCACGATCTTCGACCGCTCCGCGATGACGGTCGCGCTGGCCGGTGTCTCGCTGCCGATCTATTTCACCGGCTTGTTGTCGCTGGCGGTGTTCAGCTACGGCCCGCATTGGTTGCGGATCCTGCCGAACGTTCACTACGTCGGCTTCACCCAGAACCCGCTCTCCTGGGCGCGCAACCTCTTGCTGCCCTGGGTATGTCTGGCGTTCACCTATGCCGCGCTATACGCGCGACTGACGCGGGGCAACATGCTCGAGACGATGTCCGAGGATTTCGTTCGCACCGCCCGAGCAAAGGGCGTGACCGAGGAGCGGGTGATCGTCCGGCACGGCCTGCGCGCCGCCATCACGCCGATCATCACGATCTTCGGCATGGATCTCGGACTGCTGCTCGGTGGCAACGTGCTCGTGGAGCAGGTGTTCGGGTTCGTCGGCATCGGCAAGCTCGCGATCATCTCGATCGGGAGCCGTGACCTTCCGGTCGTCCTCGGCGTCACGCTGTTCGCCGCGTTCTTCATCGTGGTCGCCAACATCATCGTCGATGTGGTGTACGCGTACGTCGATCCGCGCGTTACCTACAACTGACGTCGGCGTGCGGTCGACGCGATGACGGGTGGGCAGCCAGGCTGCCCACCCGCCGTCATGGGGTGACCGGTCAGCCTTCGCCGCCGCCTTCGTCACCGCCGTGGTGACCACACGGGTGGTGGTCGTGGTGGTTGAACGCGAATGCGACGTCGGGGATGATCGCGCCCGACTCCGGGTTGACCGTGCCGACGATGAGGAGCTTGTCGCCGCGGTTCAGCTGGCTCGGGTCGGCGCCGAGGTCGCCGTTGATCGCGAGCGGCACCTCCGCCAATGACACGGTCGTCGTGCGTCCGCGGCTGTTCAGCTTCACGTTCTCGCCGTTGACGGAGACCACCCATCCGAGCTCGAACGCCGGCTTGCTGCTGAACGCGAAGATGTCGGCGGCGACGACGGTGCAGTTCGTGACCTCGCCGAGAACGGCCACGGTGTCGCCGACGGCGAGGGTGCCCGCGGTCCCGTCAACGAGAATCATCGCCTCGCTGTCGTCGATAGTCACCTGGTGGCCGTGGTGGCCGTGGTGACCACCCTCGCCGCCACCTTCGCCACCGCCCGGTCCGTGATGCGCCGGAGTTGCGTCTTCGCCTTGGCTACCGTGGCCCCGGCCGTGCCCCCAGCCCCGGTGGTGGCTGCCGTTGTCCAGGTCATTGACCGAGACGGTCAGGTCGGTGCCGTTGATCGCGGTGATGGAACCGAACAGCAAGGCGGCCGGTGCCGGCGAGACGGTCTCCTGGTCGCGGTGGCTGACGCGGAACTTGTGCCAGCCACCGGTGCCACGGGCAACCAGCGTGATGTGATCGCCGGTGTGCACACGACGGTGCGACGTGTGCGCGAAGGTCAGCTTGATGCGCTTGTCGTGGCGGGTCTTCGTACCGAGTCGCTCGGACGATGCGAAGACCGTGACCTTCTGGCCGTGGTGGCTCGCGACCAGCCCTTTGACGACCAGCTCCTTGCGGCCGTGATGTCGGCCGAGCGCAGAATGCGTGGATGCCTCGTGGCGCGGTATGGCGGTCGTTGCGCCCGCCGGGACCGCCCCCGCGATGGCAATCGCGAGTGAGAAGCCCGCGACCCCGAGCGTGGGGATCGCGGTTCCCAGGCGCGAGTGTCGCTGGAACGCAGTTGGCATGGGGCCCTCCTGGGTGATCCGATTCGTGCCGTCACTGCGGTTATCGCGGTCGTGGCGCCGCGGGATACGGGGCGAACGACCTTTTCGCAGTGGCAAACGGGTGAACCGCGTGTAGCGGCCGCCGCCGGGGGAGGATCATCACGTGCGAGTACGACGCGAACGGGTGCCGCCGGCGCCCAGGTTGGACTACCACGACCCGACGGCAGGGATCGCCGGCGCCCCTCCGGCCGCGAGCGCGCTGACCCTGCGCCTGCTGCTCGCCGCAGGGGCGCTCGTCGCGTGCGTCGCCGGCGCGGTGCTCGACCTGGTGCTGGGCGGCCCGGTCTGGCTGGTCGTGGTGCTGGCAGCGACCGGGCTCACCGCCGTCTTGGACCTGGGCGTCGTGGCGGCCCGCAAGCGCTCCGGCGAAGCCGGTTGAGACTCAGCCGCCGTCGACGATCAGCTGCAAGGACGGGGCGAGCGCCTTCAGCACCTCGTCGGCGGTCATGGACGCGATCGGCTCGATCTGCAGCAGGTAGCGCGCGAAGACCACCCCCGCGACCTGCGTCGTCAACGCCGCCGCCCGGGCCAGCGAGTCCTTTCCTTCCAGCCGCGCGGCGTATCGCTGGATGATCTCGCGGTGCACGGCCTCTCGGACCATCCGAGCCTGGTCACCGTCGACCGCGGCGGTGCTGAGCAGACCGCGCAGCGCGGGCCCGGTGTTCGGGTCGTCCCACACGCTCAGCATCGAGCGGAGCATGCGTTCGCCGAGCGTGTCGAGCTCACCTTCGAGAATCTCGGCGAGGGTGTCGAGTGGCCGGATCGGCAGGGCCATCGCCGCGCTGAACAGGCGTTGCTTCGTGCCGAAGTAGAAGGTCACGAGCGCGACGTCGACGCGAGCCTCGGCGGCGATGGAACGGACGGTTACCGGCCGGTAGCCGTGGGCTCGAAACCGGGCTCGCGCCGCCTCGAGGATGCGCTCGCGCACCTCCGGGCTCTCGACCCGGCGCTCGCCGAAGGTGCGCTGGGCCGCCGGCGCGGCCTGGGCGGGCCGGGCGACGGAGGCGAGGTCAGCGCTGAGCCGCGCTCGGGGTGGCGCCATGCCGCGACAGTCAACCACCGATCGGTGACCGGCGTCTCACGACTCGGGAAGGAGGGCGCGCACGCGGTCGATGACGGCATCGAGGTCTTCGGCACCGGTCGCAGCGAGCCCGACCAGCAGGCAGGTCACCGGTGCGGCCGGACGGGCGACGCCGTGGGCGACGTCGCGCGCCAGATCGAGCACCGCGCCGGTGTCAACCGCGCCGAGGTCGAGCTCGAGACACACGGCCTGCACCCATTCGTCGAGCGTCATGCGAGTGCCTCCGCGCGGGCGATGTCGTCGGGAGTGTCGCAGTCCATCACGCCGGCTCCAGGGGTGGCGATCCGGCGTACCTCACCGACCCGCTCCAGTCGTTGAAGCACGCTGCGCATCGAGGCATTCGCGACCGGCGACGGAACTACGGCGCGAAGTGCACCCGTGTCGTAGCACCCGATGAGCGGCTGGTCGCAGCCGTCGTCGTCCACCGCGATGGCGGCGCCGGCGGTGCCGCGCCCGGAGACCACCGACGCCACGATCGAGGCAGAGATGAACGGAAGGTCGCTGGCGAGAACGACCGTGCTGGAGGCAGTCGCCGCGGACAGGCCGGCGGCGAGCGCGGCGACCGGCCCACCGCCGGGCGGGTCCTCGAGCACCCAGGTCACCGGACGCGCGGTCGCGACCACCGGTCCGACGACGATGACCGTGGCGGCGCCGGAGAGCGCGTCGATCGCGACGTCGAGCAACCGGTGACCGGCCACCGTGAGGTTGGGCTTGTGCGTCCCGCCGAGCCGGCTGCCGGCACCGCCGGCCAGCACGATGCCGTCGTACGTCATGGAAGGGACGTGTGCGAGCGGGCGGGTTCGAGCCGCAGGATGATCGCCTTGGACGCCGGAGTTCCGCTGCGGTCGGCCTGGCTGTCCAGTGCCACCAGCGGGTTGGCTTCGGGGAAGTAGGCCGCCGCGCATCCTCGTGCGGTCGGGAAGGCGATCACCCGGAAGTGCTCCGCGATCCGGTCGACACCGTCGTTCCACTCCGAGTGCAGGTCGACGATGTCGCCGTCTGTGAAGCCGAGCTCCGCCAGGTCGTCCGGGTTGACGAACACGACGCGGCGGCCCTTGCGCACGCCTCGGTACCGGTCATCGAGTCCGTAGATCGTGGTGTTGAACTGGTCCTGCGAACGCACGGTCTGGAGCAACAGGCGACCGGGCGGGCATCGCGGCCACTCCAGGTCGTTCACGACGATCTCGGCCTTGCCGGACTTCGTAGGGAACCGGCGTTCGTCGCGCGGCGGATGTGGGAGGACGAACCCGTTCGGCCGGCGGACCTTTGCGTTGTAGTCGTCGCAGCCGGGGATCACCCGGGCGATGCGGTCCCGGATCGTGTCGTAGTCCGTGACGAACTGCTCCCAGGGAAGGTCGCCGCGGTTGCCGAGGACCGCGCGCGCGAGCCGGGCGATGATCGCCACTTCTGACAGCAGGTCGGCCGATGCCGGCTCGAGTCGCCCGTGGGACAGGTGGACGCGACAGACCGTGTCCTCAACGGTGACGAACTGCTCGCCGCTCGCCTGCCGATCGATCTCGGTCCGGCCGAGGGTCGGGAGGATCAGCGCCTCCTCGCCGGTGACGCCGTGCGAGTGGTTGAGCTTGGTGGAGACCTGCACGCTCAGCCGGGTACGCCGTAGCGCCGCTTCGGTCGTGACGGTGTCCGATGTGGCCGCGACGAAATTGCCGCCGACCGCCAGGAACACCTTGATCCGCCCGTCCCGCATGCCGCGCACGGCATCGACGACGTCGACGCCGGGCTCGCGCGGGAACGTGAGCCCGAACTCGCGTTCCATCGCGTCGATGAACGCGGCCGGCGGTCGCTCCCAGATGCCCATCGTGCGATCGCCCTGGACGTTGCTGTGCCCGCGGATCGGTGACGCCCCGGCGCCCGGTTTGCCGATGTTTCCACGCAGCAGCAGCAGGTTGACGATCTCCTGAATAGTGACGACTGCGTGCTTGTGCTGGGTCAGTCCCATCGCCCAGGTGACGATCGTGGCGTTCGAGGCGATGTAGCGCAGAGCGAGCTCGTCGATCTCCGCCGAGCGCAGTCCGGTCGCTTCGAGGACGTCCTCGTCCGAGACGCCCGCGAGATGTGCGCGGTAGGCATCGAGACCGATCGTGTGCTCGTCGATGAAGGCCTGATCGAGGACGGATCCGGGGTCGCGGTCATCGGCTGCGATCACGCGTTTCGCGACCGCCTGCAGCAGCGCCATGTCGCCACCGAGCCGGACTTGGAGGAACTGGTCCGCGAGCGCGGTGCCCCGTCCGATGACGCCCGACGGCCGCTGCGGGTTCTTGAACCGCATCAGGCCGGGCTCGGGCAGCGGGTTGATCGCCACGATCGACGTACCGCCGTGCTTGGCCTCCTCGAGCGCGGTCAGCATCCGTGGATGGTTGGTGCCCGGGTTCTGTCCCATCACGATGATCAGGTCGGCCTTGGCGAAGTCCTCGTAGCTGACGCTCGACTTCCCGACCCCGATGCTCTCGGCGAGGGCGACGCCCGTGCTCTCATGGCACATGTTCGAGCAGTCCGGGAGGTTGTTGGTGCCGAACGATCGCACGAACAGCTGGTAGAGGAACGCGGCTTCGTTGCTCGTCCGGCCCGAGGTGTAGAAGGTCGCTTCGTTCGGCGAGTCGAGTGCCTTGAGATGCCGGGCGATGACCTCGAACGCCTCGTCCCAACCCAGCGGGCGGTAGTGGTCGCTGTCGGCCGGCTTGTAGACCGGCTCGACCAGCCGGCCCTGCTGGCCGAGCCAGTACTCGGTGCGACCGGCCAGGTCCTTCACCGAGTGCTCGGCCCAGAACTCGCTGGGTACGCGAAGGATGTCGGCTTCCCACGCGGTGGCCTTCGCGCCGTTCTCGCAGAACTCGATGCGGTGCCGGTGCGGCGGATCGGGCCACGCGCACGAGGGGCAGTCGAAGCCGTCCTGCTGGTTCAGCCGACGCAGCGTCGTGAGGCTTCGGGGCAGCCCCATCTCGCGCTCGGCGTGCTGCAGGCCGTGGTAGACGCCGGGCAGACCTGCGGCCGCGCCCGGCGGCTTGCTGACCCGAAGGCCGTCATCCGTGACGTCGTCACGTGGTGCTCGTCGTCTGGCCATCTCGCCGTCCTCAACCGGTGACCGGGGTGGGCACCGGCGCATGTGCGCTGTCGTGGTTATGCGTCGCACGAGCGTCGCTACACATGCGATGGGTGCCGGCGTACACGACCATCGACGGCGGGCGGAGAAACCCGATCAGCGTCAGGCCGACGCGATCGGCCAGGTCGACCGCGAGCGCCGACGGCGCGGAGACGGCGGCCAGGGCGGGGATGCCGGCGACGGCGGCCTTCTGCACCAGCTCGAAGGACGCGCGTCCCGACACGAGGAGCAGTGTGCCGCGAAGCGGAAGCCGGTCGTCGCGGAGCGCCCACCCGATCACCTTGTCGACCGCGTTGTGCCGGCCGACGTCCTCACGAAGCACCAGCAGTTCGTCGGACCGGACGTCGAACAGCGCGGCGGCGTGCAGCCCACCGGTGCGGTCGAAGACCGCTTGCGCCGCACGCAGCCGGTCCGGCAGGGTCGCCACCCAGGCGGCGTCGATCTCGACGTGGTCATCGGACAGTCGGTACGGCGAATCCACCTCGACCGCGTCGATGCTGGACTTGCCGCACAAGCCACAGGCGCTGGTGGTGACGAGCGCACGCTGCAGCGACGAGCCGACCTCGGGCACGTGCGGCCCGAGCGTCGCGTCGAGGACGTTATAGGTATTGCGCCCCGTGTCGTCGACGCCGGCGCAGTAGCGCATCTCGCGGAGATCGTCGCGGACCCGGATGACACCCTCGCTGACCAGGAAGCCGGCCAGCAGGTCCATGTCGTCGCCCGGTGTCCGCATGGTGACGGCGAGGGTGGTGCCGGCGACCCGGAGCTCGAGCGGCTCCTCCGCAACCAGGGTGTCGAACGTCGTCGTCGGTGCGGAACCGGCGGTGACCCGCATCACCTGCCGGCGTACCGTCACGCGTCCCACGCCCTCAGTGTGCCCCAAACGGGGTAGGTGGCACCCAGCTGTCCGGCCGGCCGCGGGTCCGCATGGCCCATAGGTGGGGCCATGGCACCACGCATGGGCCATGCGTGTGGTTGGCCGCCGGCTGACCCGGTGTCGGCAGCGCACCGATGTGGAACCATCGCCGGTGGTCACTGGAGGTGGCGTGGACGGTCCGGGCCGGTCGCGGCGGTGGGCGCTTCGACGCGTCCTTCGCGACAGCGTGCTGCGGCTGCGCCATCCCCGCGACCATGTCGCGTACTACCGCGCGGTGATGCAGGACACGGTGGCTCAGGGCGCGGCGCGGGCAGTCGGCAACAGCGATCGCAAGGCCTGGCGCGAGGGTGGGCAGCGCCAGTTCGACTACCTCCGCTCGCACGGGCTGCGCCCTGACTCGCGGCTGCTCGAGATCGGCTGCGGCAACCTGCGCGCGGGCTGGTTGCTCATCGACTACCTCGAGCCGGGTGGGTACTACGGCATCGACATCTCACCGGCCGTTCTGCTGGCGGCCGAGGAGACCGTGGTGCGCATGGGGCTCACCGCGAAGCTGCCGTATCTCGTCCTCGTCGACGACCTGACCTTCGACTTGCTGCCGGATGCGCACTTCGACGTCGTACATGCCAACAGCGTGTTCTCGCACTCGCCGATCGGCGTGATCGAGCAGGCGTTGTCCCACGTCGGCCGGGTTCTCAAGCCGGACGGGCATTTCGACTTCACCTTCAACCGCACCGAGCGCCGGGAGCGCAACGTCCTGCGCGAGGATTTCTACTACCGGACCGAAACGCTGGTGAACCTCGCTCGACGGTGCGGGTTGGATGCCGAGTTCATGACCGACTGGGAGGACCTGCGTCCTCGGCAGTCGAAGCTCAGGGTGCGCGTCCCGGCGCAGGCGGACCGGGCAGGATGACCGAACCGATCGATCCCCAGCGCTTTCGGCACGTGCTCGGACACTTCCCGACCGGCGTTGCCGTCGTTACTGGCATGGATCGGGACGGCTCACCGGTGGGCCTCGCGATCGGTTCCTTCAGCTCGCTGTCCTTGGAGCCGCCGCTGGTCGCCTTCATGGTCAACACCCGCTCGAGCAGCTGGCCTCGGATCCATTCCTCCGGTCACTTCTGCGTGAACATTCTCGGCGCGCACCAGGAATCGGTCTGCCGGATCTTCGCGACGCCCGGCGAGGAGAAGTTCGCGAACCTGGACTGGCACTCGGCCAGCTCCGGCGCGCCGGTCCTTGACGGTGTGCTCGCCTGGATCGACTGCGACATCGAGGCAGTCCACGAGGCGGGTGACCACTACATCGTGATCGGAGCGGTGCGCGAGCTCGATACCGGATCGAGCACGTTGCCGCTGGTGTTCTTCCAGGGTGGGTACGACTGGCCGGACGCCCCGGACGCACCGATCGACTCGGTGGACTCGATCGACCCGATGTCCTGAGCAGAGCACTACGAGCAGCCGGGCACCTTCTTGTTCCCCGCGCCGAGGTCGACCAGCGTGCAGAAGCTGATCTTCGACACCTTCCACTTGCCGTCGAGCAACAGCGCGTGCCCGCTCGCCTTCTTGAGAAACGGCGTCTTGTTGATCAGCAGGTTGTAGATCACGGTCGCCTGGGTGCCGTCGGGTGTGAACGTGATCTTCTTCACCACTGCTGACTCGTCCGACTTCGCCTTCTTGGCAATGCTCTCGGCGAACCGCACGGCCGCTCCGAGCGACGGCCCGTCCTGCAACAGACGCTGCGCGGTCGCGGGTGGGGTGTTGCTGTTGAAGAACAGCGCCCAGTTGTGCTTGAGCTGTGCGGTCGCCGCTGCGATGCCGGCTGATCCGGTGGCGACCGGACCGGGGACGGAGCTGGGCGACGGGCTGCTCGACGCGCTCGGAGTGG
>DATJSI010000058.1 GCA_035504215.1 Mycobacteriales bacterium | reverse complement strand
CCGGTAACCTTCGGGCGTGGCTGACGACAACGCTCCGGAGCAGGTACGCGTCCGGCTGGAGAAGCGCTCCCGGATGCTTTCATCCGGTATTGACCCATATCCGGTGACCTACCCGCGGACGGCCACGGTGGCGTCGCTGCGCGCCCGGTACGCCAACCTGCCGGCGGACACGGCGACCGGTGAGGTCGTCGGCGTCACCGGGCGGATCATCCTGTCCAGGATCGGCGGCAAGCTCTGCTTCGCGACGCTGCGCGACGGGGCCAGCGACATCCAGGTGATGGTCTCGCTGGCGAAGGTGGGCGAGGACGCGCTGGCGGCCTGGAAGCGTGACGTCGACCTGGGCGACCACGTGGGGGTGACCGGAGAGGTGATCACCTCCCGGTCCGGCGAGCTGTCGGTGCTCGCCGACTCCTTCGCGATCACCGCCAAGTCGCTGCGGCCGCTGCCGGAGAAGCACGCGGGCCTCACCGACCCGGAATCGCGGGTGCGGCAGCGGTACGTGGACCTGATCGTCAACCCGCGCGCGCGGCAGCTGGCGGAGATGCGGTCGGCGGTCGTGCAGTCGGTGCGCACCTCGCTGATCTCCCGCGGCTTCCTCGAGGTGGAGACGCCGGTGCTCACCGGGCTGCACGGCGGCGCCAACGCGCGGCCATTCATCACGCACGGGAACGCCTACGACTCACGGCTCTACCTGCGGATCGCGCTCGAGCTGTACCTCAAGCGGCTGGTCGTCGGCGGGATCGACGCGGTCTTCGAGATCGGCCGGATCTTCCGGAACGAGGGCGTGGACACCACTCACAATCCCGAGTTCACCATGCTCGAGGCGTACCAGACGTACGGGGACTACAACACGATCGGCGCGCTGACGCAGCAGCTCGTCCAGGGCGCGGCGGTTGCCGCGTTCGGCTCCACGGTGATCCAGCGGGCCGACGGATCCGAGTGGGACATCGGCGGTGAGTGGCGGTCGCTGACCGTGCACGAGGCGATCTCGCTCAAGGCGGGGGAGGAGATCACCCCCGACACGCCGGACCTCGTGCTGCGGAAGCTGTGCGAGAAGCTCGAAGTGCCGCTCCAGCCGTCGTGGAACCGGGGCCAGGTGATCCTGGAGATGTACGAGCGCCTGGTGGAGAAGCAGACCGTCGAGCCGACCTTCTACCGCGACTTCCCGGTCGAGGTGTCGCCGCTTACCAGGCAGCACCGGACCGATCCCCGCCTCGCCGAGCGCTGGGACCTGGTGACGTTCGGAACGGAGCTGGGCACCGGCTACTCCGAGCTGGTCGATCCGGTGGTGCAGCGGGAGCGGCTCACCGCGCAGTCGCTGCTCGCGGCGGGCGGCGACCCGGAGGCGATGGAGCTGGACGAGGACTTCCTGCTCGCGCTTGAGCACGCCATGCCGCCGACCGGCGGGATGGGGATGGGGATTGACCGGCTGATGATCATGCTGACCGGCGAGAACATCAGGGAGACGATCCTGTTCCCGTTCGTCCGGCCGTCCTGACGGTGTGGGGGGCTGGGGGATCGTTTCCCCGAGGCAATCAGGCGATACGGACGGCGCCGACGTACGCGTCCCAGAACACCGGCTGGACCTGCACGACCTGGCCGGTGGACGGCGCGTCCACCATCAGGCCGTTGCCAATGTAGATGCCCACGTGGCTGATGTCGGCGAAGAAGAACACCAGGTCGCCGGGCTCCAAGTCGTCCCTGGACACGTGCATGCCCGAGTTCCACAGCGAGCCGGTGTAGTGCGGCAGGGTGATGCCCTCCTGCGCGTACGCCCAGACGACCAGGCCCGAGCAGTCGAACGTGGTCGGGCCCGCCGCGCCCCATACGTACTCGTCGCCGCGGCGGGTGAGCGCGTAGCGAAGCGCGGTGGTGTCCACGTTGTTCACTGCGGGCAGGGTGTAGTCCGGGTAGTTGCCCGTCTGGTCGAAGACGGCCATCGCCTTCGCCATCACCGAGCTGTTCATGACGTCGAGCTTGGCGTTGATCTGGGAGACCTTGCCGTTGATCTCCTTCTGCAGCGTGTCGACCGTGACGATCTGTTCCTGCGCGGTGTCCCGGGCGCGCGCCGCGGCGAGCTGTGCCTGCTGCAGGTTGGTCAGCCGCATGGTGGCCTCGTTGTCGAGCTCTTCGACGGTCGAGGCCTGATTGAGGAACTGCGTCGGGTTGCCGCTGGTGAGCATCTCGAGCGTGGGGTCGAGCCCGCCGTTCATGTAGCCCATGGCCGCGAGCTGTGCGACCGCCAGCTGGCTCCCGGACATCGCCGACTGCGCCCTGGCATCGGCCTGCTTGGCCAGCTTCTCTTCCGACTTGGCGTGCGCGATCTCGATCTGGAGCTCGTCGTACTGCTGGCCGAGCGAGTCGACCTGGTTGGACAGCGTCGTGGCTTCGGCGACGAGCGTCTTGAGCGACGGCTGCGCGGTGACGGTCTGTGCGTCACTGTTGCCAGTCTGCAACAGAACGGACGCTGTAACCACCACGAGGACAAGCGGTACAACTCGTTGCTTAACCATACGCACGGTGACGCACAATATTGGATATGGCGGCCGTTGCCAACCGACTCAGCACAAGTTTTGCCTTTCTTACGGCACTCCCGTTCGACTGGCGAGCGTCGCCTGGATGTGGTAACCACGCCCGCCGACGCCGGATCGTGATGTGCCGGTCGCGCGCCGGAGTGCCTGCCCGCCATCCGGCCGGTGCGATTCCATTTAGCCGCTACAGTAGTGGCGCGATGGCGTACATAGTGAGGCAAGCGCGCACCAAGGATGTCCCGGTAATCCGCGCGCTGATCGACCAGAACGTGGCCAGTGGACGGTTGCTGGACAAGCCCACCGTGAACCTATACGAGGACATCCTCGAGTTCACTGTCGCGGAAAACACCGCTGACGGCACAGTGGTGGGCTGCGGCGCGCTGCATGTCATGTGGGAAGACCTTGCGGAACTCCGCACCGTCGCCGTTGACCCGGACAAGCGCGGCGGCGGCGCCGGGCATCTGATCGTCGACAAGTTGCTTGACCGGGCACGGCAGGTCGGCGTGTCGAGAGTATTCGTCCTCACTTTCGCGGTGCCGTTCTTCGCGCGCCATGGGTTCACCGAAATCAACGGCACGCCTGTTGCGCATGAGGTCTATGCCGAGTTGCTTCGTTCTTACGATGACGGTGTCGCCGAGTTCCTCGACCTGGACCGCGTGAAGCCCAACACGCTGGGAAACACGCGTATGTTGCTGCGCTTGTGACGTCTCGCCGGTACTGGGCGGTACCGGGCAATTGGC
>DATJSI010000057.1 GCA_035504215.1 Mycobacteriales bacterium | reverse complement strand
TCCAGCCCGTCCTCGAAGGTCCGGCCCGAACGTGCGCCGAAGCGGACCAGCCGGGTGGGTGTCAGCCGTGACATCGCGCGGGCGAGCTCGGCGGGATACCGCTCGCCTCCGCCGTAGCTGCCGTCGCTGCCGAACCCGGTGGGCGTCACGTGCGCGACCCTCATCGCCGGGCCGCCAGCGCGTCGCGGTACACAGCCTCGGTCGACTCTGCCATCCCGTGCGCGGTGAAGCGCGTGCGCTGCCGCACCCGTCCGCTCAGCCCCATCCGGTGCGCCTGCTCGGGGTGGGCATCGAGGCGGTCGAGCGCCGCCGCCAACCCGGCCGGGTCGTCCGGTGCGACCAACAGGCCGGAGTGTTCGGGTTCGACGATCTCGTCGACGCCATCCACCGCCGACGCCACCACCGGCAGGCCGGCGCGCATGGCCTCCAGGACGACGTACGGTGCAGCTTCCCAACGCGACGGCAGGCAGAACACCGCACTGGAGTGCATCAGCTCGGTGACGTCGTCGCGCCGGCCGAGGAAGCGCACGCGGCCGGGCGCGGTGCGGTCGGCCTGCGCCTCGAGCCGTTCGCGCGCGGCACCGTCGCCGACCACTGTGAGCTGCCAACTGCGGGTCGACCGGGCCACCGCCTCGATGAGGACGTCGTGGCCCTTCTGGCGGGCGAGCGTTCCGATCGTGAGCACGCCGGTCCGTGGCGCGTCCGGTGACCGGCCATCGGGTTGCGGGTCGATCCCGTTTGGCACGACCGCGATGCGTGCGGACGGCACGGCGTACCGCTCGCTGAGAAACCGCGCGGAGTTCGTGCTGACGGCAATCGTCCGGTCGGTCGACCAGAGCTGGGTGCGTTTGAGCCAGGTCTTGGCCGCGTGGGCACCGACGTGGCGCGGACCGGGGTCGAGGCGCGGGTCGCTGGCGTTGGTGTGCGGCAGGTGCTCGGTGACCACCCGCAGCGTTGCCGGGTGCGTGGCCCGCCAGCCGAGCATCATGCCGATCGCCGGGCGGTCGTAGGTGTCGGCGAGGTGCAGGTGTACGACGTCGAAGCCCGGCAGCGTGGCAGGGTTCGACGAGTGACGGAGGCCGAGGCCGGTCGTCGTTGCGTGCCGGGCGAGCCCGGCCGCGCCCGCTGGCGCGATGATCGTCACCGCGTGACCACGGCCGTGCAGTGCCTCTCCGAGGTCGGCGATGTGACGGTGCACGCCACCGGGCGCCGGAGTCGTTGTGACCATGGCGATCCTCATGCGGCATCCGCCGTGAGCCGCCGCGGCAGTGGGGCATCGGCAGGCCACGCGCCGAGCAGGCTCAACACGAGCAGGAACGCGACGGTTCCGACGGCGACGGCCAGCCACGAGCCGGTTCCCAGGAGCCAGCCGGCCGCCGCAATGGGAACCAGTGCAAGCGCGGGCCGCACCGTCGCTGCCGCCAGTGGCCGGAACCGTAGGCGTCCCATCAACCAGGCGAGTGACGCTCCGCACACCAGCGCCTCGGTTCCGAGCGTCAACCACGCGGAAGCGATCACTCCCACGCGTGGCACCAGCAACACGTTGCCGATGACGTTGAGGCCGAGCGCGACCGAATTCTGGACGAGCATGACCGCAGCCCGTCGCTGCGCAACCAGAACATTGCCGACGACGTTCGACAGCAGTGCGATGACACCCGAGGCCAGGAGGATGCGGAGCAGCCCGACCGCATGCGCATAGGCCGGGCCGAAGATGACTCCCATCACGATCGGTGCGAAGACCAGCATGCCGATCGTCAACGGCAGCAATGTCGTGGCGAACCAGTGCCAGACCCGAGCGGTCAGCTCGGAGAGGGTCGAGGGGTCGGAGGTCTGGCGCGACAACCCGGGCAGCGCGACGCCCATGACCAGGCCGGGCAGCGAGAGCAGGATCGTGAGCACCTTGACGGCGGCGGCGTATCCCGCGAGCGCGGCGGGTCGCACCAGGAAGCCGTCGATGCTGATGTCGACCATGAAGTAGGCGGACGCGAGGATCGACGTCAGTCCCAGCGGGAGCGCCATCCGCAGGATCAGCCGGTGGTTTGCACGGTCGCCGGGGCTCCTTGGCACTTCCCGCACCGCCATGCGGGCGATGACCAATGTGTCGGCGATCGTGGTGACGGCGATCCAGACAGCGAGCAGGGCGGTGGGAAAGCCGGCCAGCGCGACAAGGCAGAGCCCAGCGGACTGCGCGATGTTGGCGACCATGTCGATCATCGCGATCCGACGTACGTCGTACGTGGCCATGAAGACCTGGCGCGTGACCGTCATCCCGGTCAGGGCAAGAGCCGGCGACAGCGCCAGCATCGTCTGGCCGCGAAGACCACCCGGCCCCGCGGCCAGTCCAATGACGAGGAGTGCGCCGCCGATCACGAGCGACCAGATCAGCGCAAGCTGCGTCGTGATCCGAAGCCAGCTCGCGTGGCCGGACGGCCGGATCGCCAGCTCGCGGACGAGGACGGCGTTGAAGCCCAGGTCGCAGGCCGACAGCAGCAGGTAGTACGTCGCCAGCCCGGCGGAGTACGCGCCGAAGTCCGAGATGGACAGCCGGCGGGCGAGGATCACGGTCGAGAGCGCGGACGCCGCCGTGACGACGATCCGGCGTACGACGAGAACCGCAGCCGAGCGCCCGACCTTTCGGCTTACGTCGGAGAGCGGCTCGCTCGCTGCGACCTCGACCGCGTCGACGGCGGTGACATCGGTGGTGGTCATGCCGGTGCTTCGGCCTCCTCGTCGGACCGCACCGCCAGCCCGGACAGCAGGCCGAAGACGGGGGCGATGCTCGCGGCGACCGCGATGTAGCGGACCGTGTCGTCCGAGACCCAGCAGATGGCGAGGGCCACGAGGCTGCCGACGAGCGCGGCCCGGCCAACTGCAGCCAGCCGGTCGGAGCGCAGGTCGCGGATGACCCCGACCGCGAGTGCAACCAGGGCGGCGATGCCGAGAATGCCGGCCTCGGCGGCGATCTGCAGGTACGTGTTCTGCGCGTTCGTCGTGGGTGTGACGTCCGCGATCATCCGGCTGAACGCGCTCACCAGCTGGTTGATGCCGACCCCGAACCACGGATGCCGTGCGAAGACGTGCGCCGCCGAGCCCCACAACATCAATCGCACCTGGTCGCTGTCGGGGTTCGAAGGGTTCATTGCTCCCGGGTGGAAGATCGAGCCGAACCGGCTGGACAGCTCGCCGCCCGCGACCGCGACCGCGATCACGGCGCCGACAGCGGCGGTGACCGCGACCCCAGAGACAGCACGGACGCGGAGCCGACCAGGCAGCGCGAATGCCGTGCAGGCCACCCCGATTCCAGCCCCGATCCAGCTCATCCGCGAGAAGGACAGCACCAGGCCGGTGAGGATGACGAGCGCAGAGACGATCGTCAGCGTCGCGGCGACCGGGCGGCGTCGCTGCACCATGATGATTGCTGCGCCGACCGCTATCGGCAGGCTCAGCGCAAGGACGTTGCCCAGCGAGATCGGGTCGAAGTAGCTGCCAACCGGTCGGTCGGTGCCGTTGAAGTTGTAGAAGTAGTTGCTGGCGAGCGCCGTCGTACCGGAGCCGTAGAAGTTCACTGTGCTCTTCGACGCGAACTCATAGATCGCGAGCAGGGACTGCAGTGTCGCTGAGGACAGAATCGATGCCGCCACCAGTTCGGGACCGCCGCGCTTTCTCGCGAGCCGGGCGGTGATCCAGCCGATCGCCGCCACGGCGAGCACCAGCGTCAGGGTCTCGCCGACGTCGCTGCCGATGATGACGGCCGGCAGCAGCAGCGCGAGCGCCAGCACTGCTCCGTGCGCAGTCGCCGAGCCCGATGTGGTTCTGCTCTCTCGGCACAGCGTGACGAGGACGGCAAGCCCGGTCACGACGGCGAAGGCCGACATCGGCACGCCGCCGGCCGTCATCACGAGCGGCGCGAACGGCGCGGCGAGGATCGCCGCCGGCACCAGGACCCGGTCGGGTGACGATGCCGTGGCGAGCAGCAGCAGGACCAGCGGCGCGGCCACGCTCGCGGCGTACTTGAGGGTGGTCGGCTGGGCGAACGCCTCGTGCGCGGCAACCCCGGGTAGCGCGAGAACCAGGCCGATCCCCGCAATGACGGCGACGGCCACACGCACCTGGTGCTCGGCCGGGGCGGACCGGCCGAAGGCCGGCATCGTCATGACAGGGCAACCGTCCGCCACTGCGCGGTACGCCGGCGACCGGCGACCCAGGCCAGCTCGATCCCGACCAGAAGCGCCACCAGGGCGGCGATGCCGGCGAACAGCAGCGGCTTCGGGTACGCCTTGCTGGCGGCGCTCGCCGGCGCGACGATCGCGGCGCTCGGCTGCTGCGAGGTCTCGTCCACGCCGGCCTGGCTGAGGATGTACTGCTTGCGCTGGATCAACGCGGACAGGTTGAGCTGTGCGTTGTTGAGCGTGGTCGCACCGGCACTGTTGGCGTTCGCGGTGTGGGACGTCGACGCCTTGGCGGAGCGCACGGCCTTCCGCGCGTGGTTGATCGCGGTGTCGAGCCCGGCCAGCCGATGGCTGAGCAGCCTGCCGTAGGACCGTTGCTGGGAGTTCGCCGACCCGCCGATGTACTTGACGAGCGCTGCGGCCACCGCACGGGTTTCGCGTTGTGCCTCGGTCGGCGAGGCCTCCCGCACCTGCACGTGGATCAAGTTCTGGTTCGCCACCGTTGATGCCGTGACGTTCCCGGCCAGCGATGCCCGCCCCAGCGCGCTCGACGCCGGGCCCGTGATCGCCTTGGTGGAAACCACCTGCGCGTACTGCGACGCCAGCCCGTCGGAAGCGTTGACGGTGTCCAGCGGCGAGATCGTCGACGAACCCCGGCTGGTGACGACGACCGTGCTCTGCGACTGGTACGTCGCGGGCAGCTGCGAGCTGATCAGGTAGGTCGCTGCTGCCGCAACCACGACCAGTGCGATCACCCAGAACTTCGCCGACCAGAGCATGCTCAAGCGGTCTTCCGGCGGTGGGGTGGATGGCAGCCCGCCGCCCGTCGTCGGTGCGGGTCTGCGCACCCGATCCTTCAGCATTGGCAGGGTCATGACGCCTTCTCCAGGTTGGGTGTCGGATGGAGCTCGGACGGGGCGTTCGATGTGCCGGACAGGTTCAGGTACTGCCGCTCGTACTGTTCGCAGACGTGTTCCCAGCCGAACCGCGGAGCGACGACAGCTCGCACCGACTCGGTCGGTGGTCGGGAGTCCAGCCGGGCGTCGAGCGCCCGGTTGGCCGCGCCCGCGAGGTCAGCGGGAGTGGTGCCCGCGGCGAGGTAGTCGGATCCGAGGCCATCGACAACCTCCGGGTTCGCGCCGACCGGAGTGACCAGCACCGGCGTACCGCATGAGAGGGCTTCCGCGGTCGCGAGGCCGAACCCTTCGAGTCGCTGCGTCGGCGTGACGGCGAGATCGGCGCGGCGGTACCAGCTCGCCAGCTCGTGATCGTCGACCCAGCCGCGGAGCTCGACGCTGTTCGCGAGCGCGAGGTTCGAGACCATCGTCTCGATCTCCGGGCGGGCGGCGCCTTCGCCGAGGACGACCAGCCGGGCCGAGGGATGGCGGTCGACGATGGCGGGCATCGCCGCGACCAGCTCGAGCACGCCGGTTCGTGGCGTCAGCCGGCGGGCGGTGACGAGCAGCGGATCGCCCGGGGTAGCCGCGACCGGGGGCGTCACCTCGGAAGCAGGTGTGAAGCGGTCGACATCGAGGCCGCCGCGAATCAACCCGGCTCGCCGGGCCGCGGCCGGGTGCAGCCGGGCGATCTCGCGGCGAGAGAACTCGCTCAGCACGACCAGCCCGGAGGCGCGACCGAGAACGGCGCGCTCGGCGGCTCGCAAGCCGCGGACCGCGAGCGGCTGAAGCGGTCGCGGCAGCAGGTAGCTGCCCTGGCGCTCGTCCAGCAGCTCCCGGTGCACCGGTGCGTGGAAGGTGTAGAGGTACGGCTGGCGGCGGAGCATCGGGGCGAGCGCGGACGTGACGAAATGCGCGTGGAGCACCGCATCGCGGCCGATCGTTGGCAGCGCACGGTCGACTGCGGTGCCGACCGCGAGCGGGTACTTCACCGCGAAGGCCGGATCGGACTTAGCCGGCACGGCATGACGGATGATCCGGACACCGTCGGCAGCTACCTCCTCGGGCGGGTGGTCGATCGAGACGCGCTTGGCGACGACGCTCACCGGGTGCCCGCGCCGCACCAAGGCGGCGGACAGCTCGCGGACGTAGCGCTCGAGCCCGCCGAGCTGGTCGGGCGCCACCGCGTTCGTGACCATGACGATCGGCGTCGACCTGATCGGTGCCGCGGTCATGCCCTCACCTCCTGACCTGGTCCTCGTACGGCGGCCCACCACTGCGGCCAGCGACGCGGCCAGGTGTTGCGGGCCGCCCAGCCGACCGCCTCTTGCCGGGCGTGCGCAGGTTGCTCGGCGCCTTCGGCCACGGCGCCGACGAACTCGACCGGGCCGCTGGCGACCAACGCGCCCGGAACCCGCCGGCGACCGAGCACCGCTGTGGTGGCGACGATCGGCCGACCGCGCGCGGCGTAGTCGTAGACCTTCATCGAGTCCTGCCCGGCGGTGCTGCTCGCCCGGTTCGGAACCAGCGCAACGTCGGAACCGTCGATGACCTCGGGTACGTCGGGTCGCGGCAGCGGGCCGTGCCAGCGCACCCGCTCGGGCGCCTGTGCCAACAAGCCGAGCAACTCGGCGTCCGGTCGGTTGCCGCGGCGGCGGTAGGCACACGGTCCATACAGGTCGAGCGTCCACGAGGGGAGCGCGCGCACGACGTCGGTGAGCAACGGCACGTCGAGGCGTTCCGACAGCGTGCCGACGTACACCATGCGGCGGCGATCGGGCGGAGCCGTCGGTGGTGAGGCGATCATCGAGGGATCGACACCGTTCGGGATCACCGTCGGGATGCGACCGGGGAAGGCGCCGACGAGGTCCGCCGAAGCGAGCACGATCCCGTCCGCGGTCGCGGCGATGCGGGCGTAGAGCGCGGCGACGAGGTCGGCACGGTCCGGGATCAGCGCCGCCCAGTCGTCGCCGAGGTCGATGACGCGACGCGCCTGGGTCAGGCCTTCAACAGCAGGCCATGCCCACGGTGAGCAGGCCACGACTACCGTTTCGGGCTGGTCGAATCGAGCGAGATCGTGGGCCAGTCGTGCGGCGTCCCATGCGAGGGCGCGTGGCCCGCGATGCGGCGGCACGACGGTGCTGCGGGACCACAGGTCGACACCGACGGCATCAGGCCCGCTCGGCCGGCGCCGGGCGCCGCGCAGAAGACCGGTGAGGTAGCGCGCGCACTCGTCGCTGTCGGCGAGCGCGCGGATGTCCGCGGGCGCCTCGAGGTAGATCGTCTCTACCCCGTGCGCCGCGGTCTCCCGCGCAAGCCAGTGCTCGCGCCGAATGCTCGGCGACCAGGGGCTCTTCGCGCACATCACGAGCCGGGTGCTCCGGGCAGCCGAAGGCTTCATGCCGCCACCTGCACGATCCGGACGGCCGGCGTGGCCGACTCGAGGAGCGCCTGCATCTGCTGCGCGGACTCCGCCCAAGACGCGGCAGCCCCGTGGCGCGCGGCGGCGATCACGATCGAGGCGCGGAGGGTCTCGTTGCGCAACCTGCGCAGTCGCTCGCCGGCCGCGGCCGCGTTGCGTTCGACGACCCAGCCTGTGCTGCCGTTCAGGACGGTCTCGGGCAGGCCGCCTTCGTCGGCAACGATGACCGGGCAGCCGCAGGCCTGGGCTTCGAGGCTGACCAGACCGAGCGGCTCGGCGCGGGCGAGATAGACGGTGGCAAGAGCGCTTCGGTAGTGCTCGACGAGGTCCGCATCGGAGATGCCGGTGCGGATCCGGAGGTCGACCCGATGTGCGGTTGCCAGCTCGGTCAGGCGGCGTTCCTCGGCCTCGGCCCGGCGCGGCGCCACGACCACGAGCGGCAGGTCGCGGGCTCCTCGGGCCACCGCGGCGATGGCGAGGTCGTGGCCTTTGCTCGGAATCAGCGCACCCACCGAGAGAACATGTTGCGGCGGGATCGTCGGCGGCGTTGCCGGGGTGAAGCAGGCATTGACACCGCAGCGCACGACGGACGCGTCGCGCCCGTACGCCGATCGGATCGCGGCGGCCGAGTAGGAGGAGTTCGTGGCGATCCCCGTGACTCGACGCACGCTCGCGCGGTCGAGCCGGCGCTCGCGGCGCCGAAGTGGTGCGTACACCCCGCGCGTGGCCGGGTTGGTTTGCGCAAACGCAGCCGGTTCGTAGTCCGCGCGTCGCGGCTCGTCGCAGTAGTAGACCGTCGGGATCGCCAGATCGCTCGGCAACTTTGGTGCTTGGAGGAACTGGCAGGGGTTCAGCCAGACGACGTCGGGTTGCCAGCGGGCGACCTCGGCGAAGCAGCGCGTCCACGCCGAACCGATCTGCCACAGGTCGGTGTAACGCCGTACCGGTCGCCGCCAGCGCGGCGACTGCGGCGCCCGCGTGGAGACCGGCACGACCACGGCGTCGTTGCTCAACGGTTCGGCAGTGTCGAGGGTGAACTCGCGCACGGTGCCGTCCAGGTGTGCGACCTGCGCCCGCAGGCGGCGGTGGGCACCGCCCGGCTTCAGGTTGTGCGCCACTGCGACCCGCAGCGCTCGCGAGGTCATCGCGTTACTTGCCACGGGCGCCCACCACCTCGCGCACCGTGCCGGCCATGATCTTCACGTCGAGCCAGAGTGACCAGTTGTCGATGTAGAAGTTGTCGTAGCGCGCGCGGTCCACGATCGAGGTGTCACCGCGCAACCCGTTGACCTGTGCGAGACCGGTGAGCCCGGCCCGCATCCGGCAGCGCAGCGCGTAGTCGGGGATCTCGTCGGTGAAGGTCTGGACGAAGTGCGGGCGCTCCGGCCGGGGACCGACGAGCGTCATGTCGCCGCGGAGGATGTTCACCAGCTGGGGAAGTTCGTCGATCGACGTACGTCGAAGAACCCGCCCGACCGGACCCATCCGCTCGTCGTCGGAGATATTCCACCGGGTCGCCGACTCGGCGTCATCACACGGCGCCAGCGTCCGGAACTTCATGAGCTGGAACTCGCGGTTGTCCAGGCCGACGCGCGTCTGCCGGAAGATCACGCCCGGCCCGCCTTCTCGGCGCACCGCCAGAGCGACGACGGCGAACAGCGGCGAGAGCAGGGTCAGCGCAGCGCTGCTGACAACGACGTCCAACGAACGCTTCAGCAGCCACGCCGTGCGGCTCAGGCGCGGGCGCCAGATCCGGACCACGGGAATCGCGCCGATGTGATCGGTCTGGCCGTAGTTGTAGATCTCGAACAGCCGCGGTACGACGAACACGTCGCAGCCACGCCGCTCGGAGGCGCGCAACACGGGAATCAGGTCCGCGTCGCTGCCGTCCGTGAACGCGACGATCACCACGCGAGCGTTCGTGCGGTCGAGCTGTTGCGGCAGCTCATACGTCGAACCTCGAAACGGAATCCCGCTCGCCACGAGCTGGCGGTCGGAGTGGTGGTCGAGGAAGCCGATCGGCCGCAGTCCGTAGCTCCGGTCGGCGCGCAGCCGCCCGACGATCCGGTCGGCGACCGCCCCGCCGCCGACCACCAGGGTCGAGTGCGCCACGGAGCCACGCGAGCGCGCGTATCTGATGATCGAGTACGCGATTGCGCGGCTGGCGAGATGTAACCCGACGGCCATGACGGCGAGCAGGAAGAAGTCGCTCAGTACCGGCTGGTAGCCGATTACGGCTGTGATCGCGCCGACGAAGATCGCAGCGGCTACCGATCGCGTGACGAGCTTCGGTGCGTCGTCGAGCACCGACAACTTCAGTTGCGGCCGGTAGAGCCCGCCGGCTTGGAAGAGCATCGCGCTGACCACAGCCATCGACAGCAGCTCGAAGCGCCCGTGCGACAGGAACGGCGACGGCGCCATGATGCCGAGCACGTCCACGGTGAGCAGCAGCACCCAGGCCGGGCGGCGCAGGAGGCGCGCTGGTTCCTTGATTGCGGGCATGCGAGGGGAGGGAATGGTGCTCACGGACTTTGTCTCCTCGATGCGTGGGTTCCCCGGGCAGAGCGACTGTGCGTTCCGGCGCGACAGCCGTATCGCCACCACGACGGCGAATGATGGGTGTGCGTGATGTTGTGGAGATGCGCCCGCTCGGTCAGGGCTCGTGGTCGCCGTCCGCGGATGTCACTACCCAGGGCCGCGCGGGGCCTAATCATCGGGTTCGGCGTGTTACCGGGTGAACTCTCGACGGCTTGCCGCGCAACGGCGCGTGACGAGATCGTTCGGCGGCGTCGGGACGGGGAACAACGCTGAGGTCGCTCCCCTCGCGCAACAGGAAACTCACATGAACTGGCTGCAGTTGTTCAAGTCCGACGTACAGGCGTACTCCAAGTACGCCGATCGGCCACCGCGCTCGACCCTCGGGTTGGTGGCCAGGATCGCGTTGCTGCAACGGTTACAGGCCGTCTTGCTGTTTCGGTTGTCGCAGTCGGCCGGCGCCCGCTGGGGTCTCGCAACGCTGATCAAGTGGGGGTCCGGCGTACTGACCGGTAGCGATATCTCGGCGAGTGCTCGCATCGGTGCGGGTCTGCAGCTGCACCACCCGGTGTCGGTCGTGATCGGCCCGCGCTGTGTGGTCGGCGATCGCTGTCAGTTGATGCAGGGCGTGACGCTCGGCCACGGCTACGGCGGCTCACCGGTGATCGGGGACGACGTCTTCATCGGATCGAACGCGGTTATCGTCGGCCCGATCACCGTCGGTGATGGCGCGCACATCGGAGCCAACGCGGTAGTGACGTCGGATGTGCCGCCGCGCGCTGTCGTCCGCGCGCCGGAGTCCAGAGTCGTGAAAGTGCTCGAGCGCCCGCGTCATGTTCGCTGAGTCGTCGAGCGAATGAGATTCGCCGTCATCACGCAGCTCGACACGTGGAGTGCGTCGACCCGCCACCGTGCGGTCCAGCACGTGCCGCGGTTGCGCGAGCGGCTGGGCGCAGTCGATCTCTTGGTCGCTCGCGACGTCCCGCGGCCACGAACCGGTCCGCTCGGCCGGGTGCTCTTCTTCGGCAGCCACGGTGTGCGGTACGTCGCCCGATGGCAGGAGCTGGCGCGACGGTTGCCCGAGTACGACGCCGTGCTGGTGCAACGCGGCGCGTACCCGATCGGGCCCGGAGCACTCGCCCGCCCGTTCGAGCACTATCGCGGCCGGCTCGTGCTGGATCTCGACGACAACCTGTTCGTCCGCTCACCATCGCTTGACGAGAGGGGACGGGTCGCGCAATGGCTCTATGGCCCGCAGCAGGCGAAGCGGCTGGTGGCGCGCGCCGACCAGGTTGTCGTCAGCACCACCGAGCTGGCCGATGCGCTGCCGCGCCGTGACCTCGACCCCGTCGTCCTGCCGACCGTGCCCGATCCGTCGGCCTACCAGCAGGCGCGGCACGGGGCCGTCGAGCCGGTGATCGGCTGGGCCGGCACCAACGGCGGGCTGCGCTACCTCGACCCCTTGCGAGAGGTGCTCGGCAACCTGCGTGCGGAGCAGCTGGCCGACGTAGAAGTGGTGAGCTCTCGGGCCTGGGCGGGGCCGTCGCGGTTCCGACTCTGGACGCTTGCCGAGGAACCGACGCTGTTCGCGCGGTTCGCGGTCGGCATCATGCCGTTGCCCGACACCGGTTACACGCGCACCAAGGCCGGCTTCAAGCTGCTGCAGTACATGGCGGCCGGCGTACCGGTCGTTGCCAGCCCGGTCGGGGTCAACCGGGAGCTGGTCGAGCGCTCCGGCGCCGGCCGCCTCGCCGAAACGCCGTCGGATTGGGATCGAGCGCTTCGGGAGCTGCTCGCGGACCCGTCGCTGCGAAGCGAGCTCGGTCAGCGCGGACGCGAGTTCCTCGAGCAGTACGCCGACCTCGACGGCCAGGCCGACCAGCTCGCCGAGCTGCTCGCCGGCTGAGACCGGGCTACCGGACGCTCGAGATCTGCGCGATCGGGCCGCCGGACAGCGCGATCAGGTCGGACACCGGGTCGTCGCCGAACCCGTAGTACATCCCGATGTTGCTGTAGTGGGCGGCACCGGCGAAGACCTGCTCGACGCGGGTGATCTGGGACGCCGCATGCCGAGCCAGGCCGGGGCGGTCCGTGTCGAGCGCGAGGACCGGCAGGCCCGCCGTCGTGTAGTTGATGTAGCGATGGTGCTGCGGGTGCCGGCTGCCGTTGCTGGTGTTCAGCAACCACTTGCCGAAGTGCACGCGCGGCAGCAACCGGTCGACCAGCAACGTGGTGAGCCACAACGCCTTCGGGTCGCCGGTCAGCAGGTAGAGCTGGACGGCGTCGCTGGTCTGCAGCTGGGTGTAGTCGGCGTCGAACCCGGGCTTGTGCGCTCCCTGCTCCGCGAGGTATCCGGCGCCGCCGTACCCGACCGGCCCCTTCGGCTTGCGGGTGATGTGCAGCCCGAAGCCGTGCCACCGCTTCTGCGGCGGGTGCAGCGAGAAGCTCAACGCCTGGTGGTAGTCCGCGACGTACTTCGGCTCGCCGGTGACCTCGGCAGCGAGCGCCATGGTCAGGGAGTTGGCCAGCGTGATGTTGCCGTTGGTGTACCAGCTGAGGTTGCCGTCGCGGACCAGGTAGTTGGCGGCGCCTGCGATGGCATTGCGCCAGCGCGTGCGCACCGTGGTCGACAGTCTCGTTCCGAGGACGAGGTAAGCCTCGCCGAGCTCGTTGGCGAACAACGCGGTCTGGATGCCGGGCCCGGTCTCCGAGCCGGATGGTGGCCCGAATGCCCCGCTGTGGTGGCGGTGGTGCGTGATCGCCGTGTCGAAGGTCTCGACGGCCCGGCGCTGATCGACGGCGTTGCCGGTCAGCGTGGCCAGCTCGGCCGACGCCACCGCCGGGCCGGTGTCGCAACGCAGGCACTGCGGGGCAGTGTTGTGCCAGACGCCGTGCGAGAAGTACTGGTGGTCGTGCTTGCCCGACTTCTCGGCGAGCGCGTTCACGGTGTGCTGCAGCGAGTCGACCAGGCCGGTGCGGATGGCGGTCACCTCGGCGGCGGTCAGCGGTGACCGCGAGTTTCGGGCGCTGACGCCGCCGGGCACGGTCGTCGCGGCCTGCGCCGAGGGCGCGCCGGTCGCGATCAGGGTTGCGGCGGCGAGCGAGCTGACGCCGAGGAGAATCGGACGCCGAAGGACGGAAGTGTGCATGAGTCCTCGTCTAGCGGGAAAACCCCATAACCAGGGTCAATTCTCTACTCGGTGCTGATGGTGTTCGGCTGTAGCCCTCCGAGTCGGCGGTTCGGGCGGATGGGAGTCGGGATGGCGGCAAGCCGCCCGATCCTCGCCCTGTCGAGTCTCGGCGACCCGTCCGATCCCGGCTCGTACTCGGGACTGCCGTTCCAGCTTGCCCGCGCGATCGAGCGGCAGGGCGTCGCGGTCTGGCCGGTGCCGCTGCAGTGCGCCCCGGCCGTTGAGACCGTGCTCGCCCGCCTGATCGCGCCGGGACTGCTCGACCTGCGGTCGGTCCGCCGGCATCCCCGGCATGCCTGGCGCATGGCCGTTCGGCAGGCGCGCGGGTCAGAGGCGATGACCCGGCGCAGGTGCCGCCGAGCGCGACGCCACCTCCTGCACGCCCCCCGGGGGACGGTCGGGATCGTGGCCCACGGGACCGAGGTCGATCCGGGTGACGTGGGGTTGCCGCTGGTGACCTACGAGGACTCGACCCTCGCAGCCGCGATCCGTGTCTCCGGCCACTACGCCCACCTCGCGCGCGCCAGACGGCGGTGGCTCGAGGCTGCGCAGCAGCGATCCAAGCGCATGTACGGGCGGGCCCGCGGGGTCTACTTCGTGACCGACTGGGCGGCGCGCTCGGCGATCATCGACTATCAGGTGCCGGCGCACGCCGTACACGCGGTCGGGCAGGGACCGAACCTCGACCCGCGCCCGATGCCGCGCGACTGGTCGCGCGCCCAGTTTCTGTGGGCGGGTCGAGAGTGGGAGCGCAAGGGCGGTCCGGCGGTGCTCGGCGCGTGGCCAGAGGTACGCCGGCGCCACCCCGATGCCGAGCTGCATCTGGTCGGCGCCCATCCCGCCGTCGAGCTTGCGGGGGTGGTGGGACACGGCCGGCTGGCACTCGGCGTTGCCGAGGATCGTGCTCGCCTCGTGCGGCTGTTCGAGACCGCGACGTGCTTCGTGATGCCGTCGGCGCACGAGCCTGCTGGCACCGTCTTCGTCGAGGCGGCGCGCGCGGGTGTCGGGAGCATCGGTGGGGCGGGAGGCGGCGCCGGTTTCATCATCGGCGACGGGGGTCTGGTCGTCGACCCGTCGGATCGCGAGGCCGTTGTCGATGCGATGGTGACCTTCGGTGTACCCGAGGTCGCCGAGGAGTTCGGCCGGCGGGCTCGTGATCGAAGTGCGCAGCTCAGCTGGGACCGGGTTGCTGCCGAGCTGCTGCGCGGCCTCGGCGTACCGGTCGAAGGCCGGACCGTGGCCACCGCCGGCCGGGCGAGCTGACCCGACCGGCCGGCAGATGGACGGAGATGCGTTCCAGCGGCGCCGCCTGCGGCTCCCGATCCGCCGGTGGGTGGGCTCGGGTGTGCCGGTCGGGGGTCGCGACCAGCACGATCGCGAGGACGACCGGCAGGCAAAGCCGCAGCCATGCCTGGACCGTCATGCTAGGCGCGCGCCAGTAGTAGTTGCCCGGTAGGCCGAACGGTTCGCTGAACACGAGCCAGGTCAGCATGGTCGTGGTCGGAACCGTTGGCGCCGGCAGCAGGTCGGCCGCGAGCGCGCCCATGACGACAGGAATGGCGTAGTAGCTCTCGACCGAGGGATCGAGACCGGCCCGCAACGCGAACCCGATCACGGGGACGAGATACCAGCGACGCCGTACGACGGCGAACCCGCCGCCGATCAGCGCAACGAGCAGCTGGGCGGCGCGGATCGCGCTCGGTGCGGCTCCGCCGGCACGCAATCCCAACGCGGCCAGGCCGGACCCGAGCCGGATCGGGATCTGCGGCGCTCCCGCATGCAGGGTGGCGGGATCGGCGATCACGAACGGCAGCCAGAAGGCGCCGATCAGTGTCGCAGCGACCGCGAGTGCATTGAGGTTCGCCCGCTTGTCGAGTGCGAACAGCAAGGGCAACAGCACAAGCGCAGTCGGCTTGGCGGCGACCGACAGTCCGATCGCCGCGCCCAACAGCCATGGTTGACGCCTTGCGACCGCGGACAGCGCGACCGCGGCTCCGACGACGACGAGCATGGCATCGAGATGTCGCCACTGCACGAACGCCTGGACCCAGGCGTACATCACGAGGACTCCACCGACCAGGGTGAGCTGGCGGATCTTGGTCTCCGTGCCCGGCGACATACGCAGCGCGGTGCGCTCAACCCCGCCGAGCGTCGCGAGGCCGACCAGGATCAGGACCGTCGGAGCGAGGTACCTGCTCACGTCGTTCATGGCCATGACGACACCGGCAAGGAGCAGGGCGAGCGGCCCGATCTGAATGTCGGGGTCGCTCCCGTAGAGGTGCAGCCCACCGTTGCCGTAGTGCACGGTCGTGAACTCGTGTCGGACGTTGGCATGGCCATGGACCAGCAGGTCGAAGCCCTCGGTGAAGTACAGCCAATCCCCGCCGTAACCGGCCTGGTAATGCAGGACGACAACCATCAAGAACAGGGCCCAGGCACCAAGAATCCAGAATCGAGCCCGAAAGACCCTTGGGTGATCATGAACGGATATAGAGCCCAGTCGGGTATCAAACGCCCTGCCCACCGTTGCGTCCTCGACCGTGCAGACAGCCCCCTGAAGCGTCGTCGCTCCACGTTGTTGTCGACCGTCCTGACTCGATCGGGCCATTTTCCGGGGTTCGGCCGGCTGGCTCGCCGGTTGCTGGCGAGGATGGTGGCGCGGGGGCGGCGGCGGGGAGGCTGAGGCATGAGGCGAACTGGCGGGGCGTTGCTCGCCGCGGTCATCATCGCGTTGAGCCCGCTTGCTGTGGCGGGCGCGGTGACGAGTCCGACGTGGACGATCCGCGCCACGATCGGGACCGGGACCAGTGCCATCAACGACGGCGACATCGCGGTCAGCGGTCCATCAGACGCCTGGACGACGTGGACCTGCGGGCCGTGCGGGTCCACGACTCCGGCGCACGCCAACCTCATGGACCACTGGAACGGCAAGAAGTGGAGCGCGGTCACGTTGCCGGCGGCGTTGAAGTACCCGGCCGACATCGTCGGAATGGACGCGAGCGCGTCCGACAACCTGTGGGTATTCACCGCGAACGGTCGCGTGAGTGTCTTCAACGGTCACCATTGGGACACCTCGAAGCTCCCGAGCTGGGTGGAACGCAAGATCGACGGCGGGGCTCCGGGCGTCGCGACCGCGGTGTTTTCGGCGAAGAACGTCTGGGCCTTCAGCATCGACGCCGAGTCGCACCCGATGCTCGCCGGCCACTTCCACAACGGCCACTGGCACAAGGTTCAACTGCCGATGGAGCCTGAGCTGGCTGATGCGCTCAGCCCAACCGACATCTGGCTCTCCGGCCTCGTACCGGGCCACTCCGGCAGAGAGCTGGCCAGGTGGAACGGCAAGAAGTGGCAGGTCATCGCCGAACCAAGCGGGCCTTCCGGAACGACGCTGGTCACGAACGGCTTCGCCGCGTCTGGTCCGAGCTCGGTGGAGGTCATGGGCGAGGCGTTCTCCAAGTCCGGTACGAGCTCCGAGCTGCTGCACTGGCACAAGCACTGGACGCACACCGAGGTGCCCGCCTCCGTCGGCCTCGTCAACCAGCTCGCGATCGACGGACACGGTGGTTACTGGCTGATCGCCACGAGCGGCTCCATTGACAGCGCGCACACCGCGTTCGTCCACCGCAGTGGCGGGAAGTGGCACACGTACCCCATACCGGCCATGACCGGTTTCACGTCTGAACCGGGCGTGCTCGCGTCAGTGCCGGGGTCCACGGCGATGTGGTCGATCGGCTATCTGGTGAATGGGTCGACGCCGGAGCGCGGCGCGATCTTCAGTTACGGCCAGTAACCAGCGAGCGCGCGGCATCGTCCGGTAGGCAGAATCGGATGATGGAGATCCAGTCGCTGGGGTTCCGGACCGACATCATGGTTCGGCGGTTGTCCGGGTCGGTCGTCGACGAACGCGCGAACTACCTCGTCATCCGTACGCCGCCAAGCTGGTGCGGCGTACCGCTGGGAAGGCGATCGGCCGGGGTTGAGCCGATAGCGGTGCATTTGCACGGTTTGTGGGCCGGATGATGATCTCCAATCGCCTTCGCGACGACCGCCAGCACCTATAGTCACCCCCGATCTCGGATCGCCTGAGACCGACACCTGTGCGCGCTCTCACCCGCGCGCGTCAGCGGGTGGAAGGAGATGGCCATGCATCTCAACGCCGGCGACACCGCGTGGATGCTCACATCAACCGCCCTCGTGATGTTCATGATGCCCGGGCTCGCACTGTTCTACGGCGGGCTGGTCGGCGCGAAGAACGTGATCGCCACGATGGTTCAGTCCTTCGTCGCGATCGGGCTGATCAGCGTGCTGTGGGCGGTGGTCGGATACTCCCTCGCTTTCGGCGCGGACCACGGCGGCGTGATCGGGAGCCTGCACTTCGCGTTCCTGCACGACGTGAACGGCAAGCCGAACGCGTATGCACCGACCATTCCGTCACTCGTCTACATGGCGTTTCAGATGAAGTTCGCCGTGATCACTCCGGCATTGATCGCGGGCGCGTTCTGCGAACGCATGCGCTTCCGCGGCTACCTGGTCTTCATCGGTCTCTGGTCGCTGCTGGTGTACTCGCCGTTCGCACACGCGGAGTGGGGCGGTGGCTTCCTCGGCAGCGGCGGGCTGCACGCGATCGACTTCGCCGGCGGCTCTGTCGTGCACGAGCTCGCGGGTGCCGCGGCGCTCGCAACCGCGCTGTACCTGCGACGCCGTCATGAGCTCGAGCGTCCGCACAGCGTTCCGCTGGTCCTGCTCGGTGCGGGCATCCTCTGGTTTGGCTGGTTCGGCTTCAACGCGGGCAGTGCGCTGTCGGCGGGGACGGTCGCCGGCTACGCGCTTGTGAACACCCAACTCGGCGCGTGTACGGCGATGCTCGCGTGGATGGCGATCGAGTGGTGGCACACGGGCAAGCCGACCGGTATCGGAATCGCGACCGGTGCCGTCGCAGGCCTCGCGGCGATCACTCCGGCATCCGGCTACGTGCCCACGTGGGCCGCGTTGATCATCGGCATCGCCGCCGGCCTGATCTGTTACGGCGCCGTGCACCTGAAGGATGTGTTCCACTACGACGACTCGCTCGACGTCGTCGGCGTACACATGGTCGCGGGTGCGGTCGGCGTGATCCTCACCGGAGTCTTCGCCAGCCTGGCCGTCAACGCAGCCGGCGAGCCGGCCGGGTGGACGCAGTTCGGGCGGCAGGTCGTGCTGGCGGTCGTCGGGATCGCCTACCCGTTCGTCATGACCTGGATCGTGCTCTGGATCACCGACCACCTCGTCGGGCTGCAGGTCACCCCGGAGGACGAACAGACCGGCCTCGACCTGTCCGAGCACGGAGAGTCCAGCTACCTGTGGCCGGACTCCGGTCTCGGTGTCGGCGCCACCACGGAGGCTTCCGCAGGAGCGACGACCTAGCGGTCGGCCGCGTCGGCTCTGGCTTTCTCATGGTGTCGCCGAGCCACCCACCCGCACCGGCATCCGCGACGACAGCTGGATCCGCACGCTCATGCTCACCTATGTCGGACTGCGAGCACGCGGGCGTGGGGAGAGCGTGGCGCAAAGCCTTCGTCGATCACGGAGTCGTAGCGGTCGATGATGATCTCGGCCAGCAACGGATGCGCGCCGAGGGGGGCAGCGACGATCGGCGCGCCGCAGCCGGCGATCAGGGTGGCATAGCGTCCCGGGCCGATGACATACGGAACGACGGCATCGTCATCACTCGCTTCAAGCCGTGGTGCCCCGGATCCAGCGAAGGCGGCACGAGCCCGCACACCGGTCAGCTCGGCGAGGCCGCGCGCGGTGCGTCGTACGTCGTCGAGTGCCTGCTCGTCGGCCGAGCCGGCGCCCGCGACCACCACGGGGCGATCACCTCTCCATCCGGCTTCCCGTAAGCGATCGAGGAGCACAAGCGCGAGCCTCGGGTCGGGCCCGATTGCGGTTGTGACCGTGGTCAGCTCAGCCGCGCGGGCGGGGATGTCGATGTGCACGTGGAAACCGTTGGTCAGAAGCGTCGGCACGACGACACTGCCCGCGGCCGCTACGTCTTCGAGCCGAGGCCGCCCATGGTCGAGGTAGCCGATCCGCACGTCGACATCGGGGCGCGCGGCAGCGACGGTCGATGCCAGTGTGGTGATGACCGTCGCGTAGTGGGGATTGGCACTGCCGTGTGCTGCGAGCACCAGCGGCGCCGCAGCGCGCGTCATCCGTGCAGTCCACACTCCACTTTCGGAAGGCCCAGCCAGCGGCCGGTCCGGCCTTCGCCGCGGTTCGTGCACGGCGCGCAGCCGATCGAGCCGTAGCCCTCGGACATCAGCGGATTGACCAGGACGTCGTTGTCGACGATGTAGCGCTGCACGTCGTCGTGGGTCCAGGTCGCGAGCGGGTTGACCTTCACCATCTCGTGCCGCTCATCCCACTCGACAACTCCGACCTGCGAGCGGGTGGTCGTCTCGTCGCGACGGATGCCGGACGCCCAGGCGACGTACGGCGCCAGGGCCTTCGCGAGCGGGGCGACCTTGCGCATCGCGCAGCACAGGTCCGGGTCGCGTGCGAACAGATCCTGGCCGAACGCTGCGTCCTGGTCGGCGACCGTCAGGTGCGGCCGCACGCTCACCAGGTCGATCTGAAGGGTCGAGGCGAGCGCGTCCGCCGTACCGATCGTCTCGGCGAAGTGGTAGCCGGTGTCCACGAACAGCACGCGGATGCCTGGACGGATTCCGGCGGCCATGTGGGCGAGAACGCCGTCGGCCATGGATGAGGTCACGACCAGGCGCTGGCCGAAGCGGTCGACCGCCCAGCGCAGCACCTCCTGCGGAGTGGCGCCTTCCAGCGCCGCTCCCGCGTGGGCCGCGAGGTGGGCCAGGCCGTCAGAACCGTCGTACAAGTCCTGCAGCACCGTGGCCTCGTCGTGCAAGAACGACAACGACGGCGCGACGCGCGACACCGTTGCCGTGGCAGTGGCGTTGATCACGGGATGTCCTCATGACGATGGGATGCGGGCGCGAGTGGTCAGCGGCCGCAACACACGGAGCTCTGGATGCGCTGCAGGTCGATGTGCAGTCGCGCCACCAAGAGCAGGTGCGAGGACATGCGGGTAGTCTGCCACACGACGGGGGACCTGCGACAACGCGGACTCCGCCTCAGCAACGCGAAACACCACAAACGAACCGACACGAGACACCGGCGTCTCAAGGTCGCCGAATCCGGAAGCGTTCCCCATGCCACCATCTCGTCGAAGCGCCGGCCAGGGCCAGTGGGCGCTTGGCCACCTGGAGCCGCTCACGCCGCAGGAGCGGATGAAAAAGGATGATGACGGCCTCAACGTCCGGTCCCGGATCGAGAACGTCTACTCCAAGGCGGGCTTCGCATCGATCGACCCGAGCGATCTGCGCGGCCGCATGCGCTGGTGGGGCCTCTACACCCAACGCCGGCCGGGCATCGAGGGCGGCAAGACCGCGATCCTCGAGCCCGAGGAGCTCGACGACGAGTTCTTCATGCTCCGGATCCGGATTCCCGGCGGCGCGCTCACCAGTGACCAGCTGCGGGTGGTGGCGGGAATCGCCACCGAGTTCGGCCGCGACTTCGCCGACGTCACGGACCGGCAGAACGTGCAGCTGCACTACATCCGCATCGAGGACGTCCCGGAGATCTGGCGGCGGCTCGAACAGGTCGGGCTCAGCACCGGCGAGGCCTGCGGTGACACACCACGCAACATCCTCGGCTGCCCGCTCGCGGGCGTCGATGCCGACGAGGTGCTCGACGCGAGCGACGCACTCGTCGAGATCAACGACTTCGCGTTGGGAAACAAGGAGTTCTCCAACCTGCCGCGCAAGTACAAGACGGCGATCAGCGGCTGCCCGGTGCAGTGCACCGCGCACGAGATCAACTGCGTGTCCTTCGTCGGCGTCCGCCACGACGATGGTCGGGTCGGCTACGACCTCTGGGTCGGCGGCGGGTTGTCGACCAACCCGAAGCTCGCGCAGCGGCTTGGCGTCTTCATCCCGCCCGGCGAGACACTCACGGCGTGGATCGGCGTCACGCAGATCTTCCGCGACTACGGCTACCGCCGGTCCCGCAACCGGGCCCGGCTGAAGTTCCTCGTCGACGACTGGGGCGCGGAGAGGTTCCGGGCAATGCTCGAGAGCAAGGACTATCTCGGCCGCTCGCTCGAGGATGGCCCGGCACCGAAGGAGCTCTCCGGCGATCGCGACCATGTCGGCGTACGCCGGCAGAAGGACGGACGCAACTATGTGGGATTCGCGTTCCGCACCGGCCGGTCGAGCGGCACCGAGCTGACCGCGGTCGCTGACCTGGCGGACCGGCACGGCAGCGGCCGGCTGGCCGCAACGGTCGAGCAGAAGATGGTGATCCTCGATGTCGCCGACGACCAGGTCGACGAGCTGGTGGCGGCGCTCGAGGCGCGCGATCTTGCGGTCCGGCCGTCGGCGTTTCGCCGGGGGATGATGGCGTGCACCGGCCTGGAGTTCTGCAAGCTCGCGATCGTCGAGACCAAGCGCCGGGCGGTCGACCTGTATGACGAGCTGGACCGCCGGCTCCCGGACTTCGACACTCCGGTGACCATCAATGTGAACGGCTGCCCGAACTCCTGCGCGCGGTTCCAGGTCGCGGACATCGGACTGAAGGGCATGATCGTCGACGACCGCGAGGGCTTCCAGGTGCACCTGGGCGGTGCGATCGGCATGGATGCCGGCTTCGGCCGCAAGCTGCGGGGGCTGAAGGTGACCGCGGACGATCTCCCCGACTACGTGGAGCGGGTCCTGCGCAACTACCTCGCCGACCGCGCGGACGGCGAGCGGTTCGCCTCCTGGGTGCGTCGCGCCGACGAGGCGCTCGTCCAGTAGGGACGAGGGCGTAGCGATGACCGAGCGCGCGGCTCCGTTCTACTGCCCGTACTGCGGCGAGGAGGACCTGCGGCCTTATGCGGAACGTCACGGCGGCTGGTGGTGCCGGTCGTGCCGGCGGGCCTGGGCGCTGTCTATGATCGGGATGGGCCTACCCGACGAGATCGCCGCCGAGGCCGGCTCCGCCGACCCGCCCGGTTCCTGATTCCGGGTCGCCGTCCGCGGTCCCGTTGCGACGGGTGACCAGCCCAGGAACGGCCTATTGGCGCAGCCCGCTCGATCTGTCACGATGCCGCCAACGGGCATCTGTGAGGTGGGCGATGAGCGGCGAGGCAGCGGAGAGCATCGCCGTCGTCGTGTACCGGGAGAACGGCGAGTGGCAGTCGGGAGTCCTGCCCGAGGCGGTCGGTAGCGACCTCGACGGCCTGATCCAGGTGCTCCGGCAGCAGCCGGCCGAGAACGGTGCGATCGGTCTGGTCAACGTTGCCGACGAGTTCTTCGTGGCTCTCCGGGTGAGGGGAGACGACGTACGGCTGATGTTGTCGGACGTCACCGCGGCTGTCGAGTGGGACCTGGCCCGTCAGGTGGTCGACCGGCTGGGGCTCGAAGCGCCGAGCGAGCCGGACCTCGACGACGTTTGGCCGGTAGGCGATGTGGGGATCTTCGCGGACCTCGGACTGGATGAAATGGAGCTCTCGGCACTGCTGGCGGATCTCGACGCGTACGCCGATGAGATGCTGCTGTCGGTCGCCGACCGGCTCGGCTTCGCCGACGTCTACGACCTCGCGCTCGAGGCCTTGCCGCGGTGAGCAGTTTCGTCCTTCGCACGCGACGGGGAGTGGACTGGTGACGTACGCCGCGGCCGCCATCGCCCGGGCCGACGCCGGGTGGTACGGCGACGAGCTCGACCTCGATGGGGTCGAGGACCTCGACGGAGTCGTCGAGCTGCTGCGGGAGACGGTCGGCGACGACGCCAGCACCGCGCTGCTGTTTGTCGAGGAGGACGACGAGTGGTTCGCGATCCTCCGGGTCGACTCCGACGACGAACCACGGGTATTCGTGTCGGATGCCCGCGTCGTCGCGACGAGTGAGATCGCCGGCCTGTTCGCGGAGGCGGCGATCGAGATCGATCCCGAGGAGGACGAGCCCGGTGAGGACGAGACCGCCGACGACGAGGATGACGAAGGCACTCGCGCCGACGGCGACCCGGTTGGAGACTCCGCGCTGCTCTCCGACCTCGGCACTTCGTCGGCGCGGTTGCTCGGGCTCTGTGCCGAGGAGGGGGCGCTTCCGTCGGACGTGATCAGCGCCCTGTGCGAGTCGGCCGGCTGCCTGGACGTCCTGGAGAAGCTTCGCGGCGTGTGAGCAGCGACCGGCGGGAGATCGACGAGGATCGGATGCGGCTCGCGCTCGAGCAGGCGCGGGCGGCCGAAGCGGCCGGCGACGTGCCGGTCGGTGCGGTGGTCGTCGACGCCGCGGGCACAGTCATCGGCAACGGCCACAATCGCCGGGAGTCGGCCGGTGACCCGACGGCTCACGCGGAGGTGTTGGCGATCAGGGCTGCCGCCGACGCGCTGGGTCGTTGGCGGCTCGACGGCTGCACTCTCTACGTCACGCTCGAGCCTTGCACGATGTGCGGCGGCGCGGTCGTCCTGTCCCGCCTCGACCGGCTCGTGTACGGCGCCTTCGACCCGAAGGCGGGTGCGGTCGGGTCGCTGTGGGACGTGGTCCGGGACCGCCGGATCAACCACCGGCCCGAGGTCACGGCAGGGGTGCTCGAGCCCGAGTGCCGCGAGCTCTTGCGGGGCTGGTTCGACGCGAAACGCGACTAGCGCCCGCGTTTGGCTCCGCTAGGCTCGTCGCCGGTGGAGTGTCCGAGCGGTCGAAGGAGCACGCCTCGAAAGCGTGTGAGGGGGCAACTCCTCCGTGGGTTCAAATCCCACCTCCACCGCCAAAGGATCTTGCGGGATGTGAGCGCGCTGAGCGCCGCCTGCCGGCTCAGAACTAGCCTCGCCTCGTGAATGCATTGGTCAAGGCTGCGGCCGAGCCCGGGCTGATGTGGTCCGACGTTCCGGTTCCGGTGATCGGTCGTGACGACGTACTGATCCGGGTCCTTCGTACCGGCGTCTGCGGCACCGACCTGCACATCTACGAGTGGGATCACTGGGCGCAGGCGCACATGGCAGTGCCTCTCGTAGTCGGCCATGAGTTCGTCGGCACCATCGCGGAAATCGGCGAGGACGTTCACGACCTGGCGGTCGGCGATCTGGTCAGCGGTGAAGGGCACCTGGTGTGCGGACGCTGCCGCAACTGCATGGCGGGACGGCGGGTGGAGTGCGCGCGCACCAAGGGCGTCGGGGTCAACCACCCGGGGTGCTTCGCCGAGTACATCGCGCTGCCGGCGACCAATGTCTGGCGGCATCACGACGACATCGACCTCGACGTCGCGGCGATCTTCGACCCGTTCGGCAATGCGGTGCACACCGCACTGGCCTTCCCGGTGCTGGGCGAGGACGTTCTCATCACCGGCGCCGGTCCGATCGGCATCATGGCCGCGTTGGTTGCCCGGCACGCCGGTGCGCGCTACGTCGTGGTCACCGATGTCTCGCCGTACCGGCTGGACCTGGCCCGTCGCCTCGGCGTGAACCTTGCCGTCGACGTCCGCGCGGACACGCTGGACTCGACGATGCACGCGCTCGGCATGACCGAGGGCTTCGATGTCGGCCTGGAGATGTCCGGCCACCCCGACGCCTTGCGCTCGATGCTGGCGAGCATGCGACATGGCGGGTCGATCGCCATGCTGGGCCTTCCCACCGACGAGTTCGGCATCGACTGGAACTACCTCGTGCTCAACATGATCACGATCCGCGGCATCTACGGCCGGCGCATGTTCGAGACCTGGTACGAGATGAGCGTGCTGATCCAGTCCGGTCTTGACCTCACGCCGGTCATCACGCACCGGTTCGCGGCCGCCGATTTCGAAGCAGCGTTCGACGTCGTCCATGGTGGGCAGTGCGGCAAGGTGATCCTCGAATGGGGCGACCGCTGACAGGAGGAGCACATGGTCTTCACGAAGGTTCGTGAAGAGCTTCGCTCGACGTTGGATGAGATCCGGGATGCGGGTCTCTACAAGAGCGAGCGCGTCATCGCTACGCCCCAACGCGCCGACATCCGGGTCGGCAGTGCCGAGGTCCTGAACCTCTGCGCGAACAACTACCTCGGTCTGGCCGACCACCCTGACGTGGTCGCCGCTGCCCGGGACGCCCTCGACCGGTGGGGATACGGGCTGGCCAGCGTCCGTTTCATCTGCGGCACGCAGGAGGTGCACAAGGAGCTCGAGGGCCGGCTGGCCGGGTTCCTCGGCGCCGAGGACGCGATCCTCTACTCGTCCTGCTTCGACGCCAACGGCGGGCTGTTCGAGACCTTGCTCGACGAGAACGACGCCGTCATCAGCGACGAGCTCAACCACGCGTCGATCATCGACGGGATCCGGCTGTGCAAGGCGCAGCGCTCCCGGTATCGCAACCGTGACATGGCCGACCTGGAGTCGCAGCTTCAAGCGGCGGCCGGAGCGCGCCGCCGGCTGATCGCGACCGACGGCGTGTTCTCGATGGATGGTTATGTCGCGCCGCTCGCGGACATCTGTGCCCTCGCCGAGAGGTACGACGCGATGGTGATGGTGGACGACTCGCACGCGGTCGGGTTCGTGGGCGAGCGCGGACGTGGCACTCCCGAGCTGCACGGTGTTACCGACCAGGTCGACGTCGTGACCGGCACGCTCGGCAAGGCGCTCGGCGGCGCGAGCGGGGGTTACGTCGCGGCACGGCAGGAGATCGTCGACCTGCTGCGCCAGCGATCACGTCCGTACCTGTTCTCCAACTCGGTCGCACCGCCGATCGTGGCGGCCTCGCTCGCCGTGTTGGACCTGCTCGAGGGAAGTGACCAGCTCCGCACGACGCTGCGTGAGAACACTGCGTGGTTCCGGGAGCGGATGACCGGGCTCGGCTTCGACATCCTTCCCGGCGACCATCCGATCGTCCCGGTGATGATCGGGGACGCGGCGCTCGCCACGCGGATGGCGGACCGGCTGCTCGAGCACGGGGTGTACGTGATCGGCTTCAGCTACCCCGTCGTACCGATGGGCAAGGCGCGCATCCGCACCCAGGTGTCTGCCGCGCACACGCGCGCCGATCTCGAACGCGCCGTCGCCGCGTTCGAGGCCGTACGCGCCGAGCTGCGCTGACCGCTAGCACGCCTCGAGTGGGCACGGCGCGTTCGCCTGTGATCGCTCAGTGGGCGGCGGTGGCGGTGAGGATCTTCGAGATCGCCTCGTCCTGCGCCTCGAGGTGGGCTTGGATCTGCTTCGCTTCGGCGAGGACGGCGACGGCGTCGTCGTACGTCGCCTTCGACCGGGCATCGCCAGCCACCGCCTGCACGTTCTGCCCGACGATGATGATCGGCAGCAGGACCAGCTGTAAGAACGTCTGCGCGATCCACATCACGATGACGAGCGTGTCGCCGGTGCGGAACGCCGACGGCGCGCTGATCAACGCGATCACCGTGAACAGGTAGGCGCACCACATCGTGCCGACGACGAGGGTGATTCGCAGGCCGATGCGCTCGTTGAGCCGACCGGCTGCGCTGTCGCCGTGAACCCGTCGTCGCGCGGCGGCGGTCGTGACGGGGCCGGAGGCGACGCGGTGCTCGAGGTGGGGGTGCGGCACGTACTCGAAGAGTGAGGACATGCGCTCACCGTCGCACGGTTACGGCCGCCCGCGCCGCAGCGCCGGCCGGTGAAGGTCGCAAACCAGGACAGAAGTCAAGGCAGTCTGCATTCGGGTCGATACGAGGTGGTGCGCAGCTGCGGCCAGTGCGGTGCCGTCTCACCTGCCGAGGCCAGGTGGTGCGGCCAGTGCTACCTGCCCTTTCCGGCCGCCGCACCCCAGTCGACGTCCGCCGAGAGCGCGGGGCAGCCGGCCGCAGCGCCGGCCGCAGCTCAGGCGCACGATGCGGTAGCCGCACCACCACCGAGCCTGCCCGTCCCGCGGCATCCGGGCTGGCGCCCGCCGGCGCACGAGCCGGCCGTTGCGCTCGCCGGCGTTGCCCCCGCCGCTTCCGCTCCCGCCTGGGCCCCGCCGGGCTGGACGCCACCGGGCGGGGCGCCCACAGGCTGGGTTCCGCCGGGCCCGCCGCCGGTGGCCGGGTGGGTGCCCGCGGCACCGCCCGCCCCGCCGTACACCGCGGAGGACGCCAGGCGGGACGGCCGGCTGCTCGACCGCCGGGCGCTCGTCCTGGTCATCAGCGCGATCGTGTTCGGAGGAATCGCGCAGCTGGTCGCCTACCTGCTCTCGCGGAACACCTCGATCGAGCCGGACACGCTGATCCGCTACGACATCGTCCTGACGCTCGGTGTGTACCTCGTGGTCGGCGGGATGATCGCGAGCCAGATCACGCCGTCGGTCCGACTGCGTTGGGGCGACGGACCGTTGCTGAGCCGGATCGTGTTCGGAGCAGGGTTCGGAGCGGTCATCAGCGGAGCGTTGCTCGGGCTGGTCAGCCTGGCCGCGGGCCATCTCGCTCCGGACCCGCGCATTGTGCTGCTCATGAGCGAGGGTGACCCCACCCACATCGCGGCCGCCGTGGTGATCGGATGCCTGGCCGCGCCGCTGGTCGAGGAAACGTTGTTCCGCGGCCTGCTACTGGAGTCGTTGCGCCCGCGAGGGACGCCGGTTGCCATCCTCGGGTCGGCGGCGGCATTCGCCGTCTGGCACTTCATGCCGGCGTCACTCGTGTACTACGCGGCCATGGGTGCGGTGCTTGGCGGGCTCTACCTCAAACGTGGGCTCGCCTGCTCGATGGCCGCACACTTCGCCTTCAACGGGGTGCTCACGGTTGCCGCGATCGCGGTCGTGCTGGGGCCGTCACACGTCGTGACCATGGACGGCCTGACCATCACGGTGCCGAGCGGGTGGTCGACGCCGAACTCCGCGTCCGGCGAGCTGCTCCCTGACTCCACCTTGCTGGTCGGGCCCGACGACGCGTCACTCGCGATCATCGCGACACCGAGCCCACAGGTCGTGGATCCCTCGACCATCGTCGAACGGTTGCGCTCGGACCAGGTCCCGGTCGCGACCAAGGTCGTGCTCGACCCGTCGTCGATCACCGAGGTGGCCGGCCATGACGCCACCATCGTCGAGGAGTCGTTCACCTACGACGGCCGCTCCGGCGTGATCGGCGCGACCTCTCCCGACGACGGCTACGAGTACGAGCTGGTCTTCCTCAGCGCCGGTAGTGCACGCGCGACGCGAGACTTCCAGCAGATGATCACGACGATGAACGACTGACCGAGATCTCCGACGAGACACAGAATTGCCGTAGTCGTGAACGTCGCTCACGACTACGGCAGTCTGCGGTGCTCAGTGTGCGTGATGCGCGCGAAGCTTGAGCTTCTCCCCGGCATGGATCGCACTGGGGTTGCTGCCGATGACGTGCCGGTTGTCCCGGTACACCGTGCGCCAGCCACCCTTGACGTGGTGTCGCCGAGCGATCTCGGCGAGGGTGTCGCCGTGGCGTACCCGGTAGTGGATCCACTTGCCGTCGTGCTTGGCGTGACCCGCCTTGGTCTCGACCGGAGACGGGCCGGGCGAGCCGGCGTACTGCGAGCAGATCGGCCACGCGTGCCAACCTTGGCGCTTCAAGACGTGGTTTGCCACATCCATCTGCTGGTGCTTGGAAGCGAGGTCGGCGCGGCTGGCGTAGTGGTCGACGTCGAACGACGCCCACGTCGACGCCGAGAACTGCAGGCCCCCGTAGTAGCCGTTGCCGGTGTCGATGTGCCAGCGGTCGCCGGACTCGCAGTGCGCGACGCGCTCCCACTGGACGTTGGTTGCGGCGCTGGCGGCAGCCGGGCTGATGATCACCGCGGCGAGGGTGCCGACACCGACCGCGCCGGCCGTGGCCAGCAAGCCGGCGTTCGACGGCTTGCGATGTCGTCCCGGTTTTCGGGCATGGCGCATGGAACAGTTCCCTTCCGGGCGCCTGCGAAGTCAGCTGTCGGGTTCGGGCTGGAAGGTGCCCGGTCGACCTCTACTTGGTCGACTTCACCCCTGCGTCCGGTGATGTAAACGGCACCGACCGCGGTGGGTCCTCCGCTCCCGCCGTCGGTAACCGCTCGTCACGGCCGGCGGGACTAAGCGCGCCGTGACGGTCTCAAGCGTTTGCTGTGAGCAAGCACAAGGCTAGCCAGGCGAGCGTGGTGGAGCCAAACTCGCAGGTCGCGAGGCGTGTCGGGTGCTTGCTGCGGCTAGCGCAAGCAGGAGCGCGATCAGCACGATCGGTGATACGGCGTCGCGCATACCGAACGCCACGGCGTGCATCGCGCCGGTCAGCCGGTACGCCGCGCGACCGGGAATGTAGGCGAGCGAGAGCACCGCGGTGTGCGCGGCCAGCAAGGCGTCGAGCCGGCTGGTCGCGAGCAAGGGAAGCAGCACCCACGGCACGGCGTCGTACCACGGCAAGGTGTACGGCGCGGACAGCACGTAGGCGAGGGACAGGGCGAAGGCGAGGGCCGTCGGGCTGCCGCCGCGCACCTCCGGGTTCAAACGGTGCAGCGCGACAACTACGGCGACGAAAACGACGAATGCGAGTGCCCCGATCACGCGGCGCGACGCACCATGACCGAACGCAGGATCGGTCAGGTCGGACACGAGCCGCCACGGCGTTGCGAGCGACACTTGCCGCGAGGCGCGGTTCAGCTCGCGGAACGCGCCCGCACCGGCGACGCCGTAGCCGACTCCGGCGACCACCAAGGCGCCCGCGGTGAGCGCTGCTACGGCTCGCCTCGACCGTCGCGCGGCCCAGGCCAGTGCAACCCAGACCAGAGCGGTGGGTGCCTTGATCGAGACGGCGACGCCGACCAGCGCCCCGGCGGCGATCCGGCTACGTACGGCGATCGCGACCGCGGCGAGCACTGCGCCGGCGGCGAGTACGTCGAGATGCGCACCGGCCACGAGCTGCAGCCACAGCAACGGGTTTGCCGTCCACAACAGTGCACCGCGCAGCCGGACCTCGTCGGTCGGCGCGATCCGGTAGAGGAGCAGCGCGGTCGCGATGAACACCACCGCGCCGACCAGGTCGAGCAGCAAGATCGTGAGCGCCACGTTGCGGCCGGCCAGCTTCGAGGCGAGCGCCTGCTCGGCGGTCGCCACCGGACCGTAGACCGATGGCGTGTGCTGCCAAGGAATCTCCACCGCCCGCTCGACTGGGTCGGTTGCCGCGAGCGAGGACGGTGCTGTCGTGTAGGGATCGTGGCCGGTCGTCACCATCCGTCCGTAGGCGGCATAGGACAGCGGGTCGGCGGAGCCGATCGGTGCGAGCAGACCCAGGACCCCGACAGCGAGTGCGCTCGCGGCGATCACACGTTTCGGGCGCGGTCGCCAGCGTCCGGTGAGGCCGAGCCACAGCGTTGCGACCCCCGCCGCTACGGCAAGCGCGAGCAGCCCGCTCACCAACCACGGTGACGGCGAGGTCGACGCGTGCCACGGCGGGGTCGCGCCGTTGTCGTTCGCGCCGAGCGGTGCCTCGGTGGCACTCGGGCCGAGAAGCTGGGTGACCGCGATCGCGGCGAAACTCAGGCAGAGCAGGGCAGGAGCGACGTACCTCGCCGCGACCCGGCCGCTGGACTCCTCGCGAGCGGGCGGTGCCTGCGCCGGGCTGGCGATCGCAGACCTCCAACTCCGGCGGGCGAGGACGGGCCGCGCGTGGCGGAGGATGCGAGATTCGAACTCGCGAGGGGTTGCCCCCAACACGCTTTCCAAGCGTGCGCCATAGGCCAACTAGGCGAATCCTCCGTCCGGGATTCTATCGACTTCGGTGGTGCGCCGGCAGCCGGCGAGCGAGGGCGACCGCGGTGTGCGCGGCCTGGTCGGCTGTCACCGGCCGCGACTACAGTGGGCGCCGACCCCTCGTGCGGCGTTACCCCGCCCAACCCCCCCAGGGCCGGAAGGCAGCAAGGGTAAGCGGGCTCTGGCGGGTGTGCGAGGGGTCCCATTGGTTGGAGGTCGCCTCGATGTCGCTCGCGCTGTACCGGAAGTACCGGCCCGGCTCGTTCGCCGAGGTCTTCGGCCAGGAGCACGTGACTGAGCCGATCTGCCAGGCGCTGGCGTCGGGACGGATCCACCACGCGTATCTGTTCAGCGGCCCGCGTGGCTGCGGCAAGACGTCGAGCGCGCGGATCCTTGCGCGGTCGTTGAACTGCGAGAAGGGCCCGACGCCGACGCCATGCGGTGTGTGCGACTCCTGCGTAGCGCTCGCGCCCAACGGACCGGGGTCGCTCGACGTCATCGAGATCGACGCTGCGTCGCACGGCCTCGTCGACGACGCCCGCGACCTGCGCGAGCGGGCGTTCTTCGCGCCGGTGTCGTCGCGGTTCAAGATCTACGTGATCGACGAGGCGCACATGATCACCACCGCGGCGTTCAACGCGCTGCTCAAGGTGGTCGAGGAGCCGCCGCCGCACGTGAAGTTCATCTTCGCGACGACCGAGCCCGACAAGGTGCTCACGACGATCAAGTCACGGACCTTCCACTACCGGTTCCGCCTGATCCCGCCGCAGGTGATGCGCGAGCACCTGGCGACGCTCGCCGAGGCCGAGGGCATAAGGATCGAGCCGTCGGTGCTGCCGTTGATCGTGCGGGCCGGCGCCGGCTCCGCCAGGGACGCACAGTCGATCCTCGACCAGCTCGCCGCAGGGTCTGGGGACGAGACGATCACCTACGACCGCGCGCTTGCTCTGCTCGGCTATACCGACGCGGCGTTGCTCGACGAGGCCGTCGACGCCTTCGTCGCAGGTGACGGCGGCGCGGTCTTCCGGGCCGTCGACCGTGTCATCGATGCGGGGCTGGAGCCGCGCCGCTTCGCCCAGGATCTCCTCGAGCGCTTCCGCGACCTGCTGGTGCTCGATGCCGTACCCGATGCCGCCGACAGCGGCCTGCTCGATGCGCCCGCCGACCAGCTCGAACGGATGCGCGCGCAAGCGACGAAGTACGGCCGCGCGTCGCTCTCGCGAGCCGGCGACGTGATGGCCGAGGCGCTGGTCGAGATGCGGGGTACGACGTCACCCCGGCTCGTGCTCGAGCTCGCGTGCGCCCGCGTGCTGTTGCCGGGCGCGGCCGAAGACGTGGCGGCGATGCTCTCGCGGCTCGACCTGCTCGAGCGCCGGCTGTCGGCCACCGGAGTGGACGGCGCGGCGCCGACGACACCCGCGGCCGGTGTCGAGTCGCCACGCCCGAGTGGGCGCCCCCCGGCGGCGAAGGCCGCCGAACCCGAGACGCCGCCCGCCGTATCCCCGGCCGAGCCGGCGCCGGTGGCCGGGCCCGAGTCCGACGTCGAGGTCGCGGCCGCTGCCGGCCAGCAGGAGGCGGAGGTCGAAACCGCCCCGCCGGCGGCATCCGAGCCTTCGGTGCCGGGACGCATCGACCTGGTTGCACTCGAGCGGATGTGGGACCCGGTGCTGGACGCGGTCAAGAAGCGCAGTCGTACGGCGCAGGCGCTGATGTTCGGGGCGCAACCGGTGGCACTCGACGAGAAGAGCCTGACGCTGTCGTTCCAGACGCCGGGGCTCGCGACCCGGGTCGCTAGCGAGTTCGGGGACGTCGTGGGCGCCGCGTTGAAAGAGGTGCTCGGGCTGGACCTGGTCGTACGCACCACGTCGGGCGAGCGCGGCGGCGCAGAGCCGGCGCGGCCGGCGGCGAGCGCGAGCCCGGCCGACGCGCCGCCGTCGGGGAAGGGTCGCCCGGCCACCGCCGCTGCCGCACACGAGGCCGAGCCGGAAGGGTCCGAGGACGTCATCGATCTCGAGGGTTCGACGTCGGTCGATCCGCAGAGCTCCGCGCTGAACCTGCTCAAGCAGGAGCTCGGCGGCCAGGTGATCGGCGAGATCGACACCAGCTGAACCCCAGCGCCGCCGCACGCCTTGCCCATGCACGCACGGCCCACGAGGGTTGCGCGGGCACGACACCGATGGCCCATGAGGGTTGCCAGGGCGACACCGATGGCCCATGCGTGCGCCAGTCACGACACCGATGGCCCATGCGGGCTGCCAGGGCGACACCGGTGGCCCATGAGGGTTGCGGGGGCACGACACCGGTGGGCCATGAGGGTTGCGCGGGCACGACACCGATGGGCCATGCGGGCTGCCAGGGCGACACCGGTGGCCAGGAGGGTTGCGCGGGCACGACACCGGTGGGCCATGCGTGCGCCGGGTCGCGACACCGATGGCCCATGCGGGCTGCCAGGGCGACACCGATGGGCCATGCGTGTTGCCTGGGCGACACCGATGGGCCATGCGTGCGCCAGGGCGACACCGATGGGCCATGAGGGTTGCGGTGGTACGACAGCGGTGGGCCATGCGTGCGCCGGTCGCGACACCGATGGCCCATGCGCGCGGCAGGGGCGACCGGCGCGGCCGCTCAGACGTCGAGCAGGCGGCGGCCTTCGAAGGCGCGACCGAGGGTGACCTCGTCGGCGTACTCCAGGTCGCCGCCGACCGGGAGCCCGGACGCCAGCCGGGTCACCCGCAGACCCATCGGTTTGACCAGCCGGGCGAGGTACGTCGCGGTCGCCTCGCCCTCGAGGTTGGGGTCGGTCGCGATGATCAGCTCGTTGACCTCGTCGTCGGCGAGCCGCGTCATCAGCTCCTTGATCCGCAGGTCGTCGGGGCCGACGCCCTCGATCGGGGAGATCGCGCCGCCGAGGACGTGGTAGCGCCCGCGGAACTCACGCGTCCGCTCGATCGCGACGACGTCCTTCGGCTCCTCGACCACGCAGATCACCGACAGGTCGCGGCGCGGGTCGCGGCAGACCCGGCACTGCTCCTGCTCGGCGACGTTGCCGCAGATCGTGCAGAACCTGACCTTGTCCTTGACCTCGGTCAGCGCCGACACCAGCCGGCGGACGTCAGCCGGATCCGCGGCGAGCAGGTAGAAGGCGATCCGCTGCGCGCCCTTCGGACCGACGCCCGGCAGCCGGCCGAGCTCGTCGATGAGGTCCTGGACCGGCCCTTCGTACATCGGGTTGCGGCAGTCCTAGAAGCCCGGCAGCCCGAGGCTGCCGGCCATGCCGCCGGTGAGCGGCCCCATCGTCTGCGCGGCGAGCTCGTCGGCCGCCCGCTTGCCGTCGCGAACCGCGGCGACCACGAGGTCCTGCAGCGTCTCGATGTCGTCGGGGTCGACCGCCTGGGGGTCGATCTCGAGCGCGGTCAGCTCGCCGGTGCCGCTGACCGTCGCGCGGACCAGCCCGCCGCCGGCGCTGCCTTCGACCGTCGCCGACGCGAGCTCCTCCTGCGCGGCGGCGAGCTGTTGCTGCATCTTCTGGGCCTGCTTCATCAGTTGCTGCATGTTGGGCTGCGGGGGCATGGCCCCGAGCCTACGGCCGGTGACCGACAGGTAGCCCGCAGGCGTCGCTGCGGCGAGCGGCGTCGGTCGGGTCGCCGACGCGGCACAAATGGGTCGGCCTCGACGCAGGCCGCTCCGTAGAATCGGCGCATGGCCTTGGTCGTGCAGAAGTACGGCGGGTCGTCGGTCGAGAACGCCGAGCGAATCAAGAGCGTGGCGCAACGGATCGTCGACGCACGCCGGGCCGGCAACGACGTCGTCGTGGTGGTTTCCGCGATGGGCGACACCACCGACGACCTGCGCGACCTCGCCCAGCAGGTCTCACCGCTGCCGCCGCCGCGCGAGCTCGACATGCTGCTGACCGCCGGGGAGCGGATCTCGATGGCGCTGCTCGCGATGGCGATTGCCAGCCAGGGCTTCGAGGCGCGGTCGTTCACCGGCTCGCAGGCGGGCGTCATCACCGACTCCAACCACGGCCGGGCGCGGATCATCGACATCACCCCGGGCCGGATCCGCAGCGCGCTCGAAGCCGGCCACATCGCGATCGTCGCCGGCTTCCAGGGCGTCTCGCAGGACACCAAGGACATCACCACGCTCGGCCGCGGCGCCTCCGACACGACCGCGGTCGCACTGGCGGCGGCGCTCGACGCCGACGTGTGCGAGATCTACACCGACGTCGATGGCATCTACTCGGCCGACCCTCGGCTGGTCCCGACCGCGCGCAAGATCGACCGGATCAGCTACGAGGAGATGCTCGAGATGGCGGCGAACGGCGCGAAGGTGCTGATGCTGCGCTGCGTCGAGTACGCCCGGCGGTACGCCGTATCCGTCCATGTTCGTTCGTCGTTTTCCGACCGCGACGGCACCTGGGTCGTCGGCATCCCCGAGGAGGAACTGGTGGAGCAGGCGATCATCTCCGGCGTCGCCCACGACCGGTCGGAGGCCCGCGTAACGGTGGTCGGAGTGCCGGACAAGCCCGGCGAGGCGGCCGGCATCTTTCGTGCGATCGCCGACGCGAACATCAACATCGACATGATCGTGCAGAACATCTCCGGCTCGACCGGGCGCACCGACGTCTCGTTCACCTTGGCTCGTACCGACGGCGCCGCGGCGATGGAGGCTCTCGAGCGGGTGCGCACCGCGATCGGCTTCGAGTCGCTCACGTACGACGACCGGATCGGCAAGGTCTCGCTGGTCGGTGCCGGCATGCGCTCGCACCCCGGCGTTTCCGCCACGTTCTTCGAGGCGCTCGCGTCGGCTGGCGTCAACGTGCAGAACATCTCCACCTCGGAGATCCGGATCTCCGTCGTTTGCGACGAGAGCGAGGTGCCGGCCGCGGTTCGCGTCGTACACGAGGCGTTCGACCTCGACGACCCCGAGGGTGCGCCGGCCACCGTGCACGCAGGGACCGGTCGATGAGCACGGCGCAACGACCATGAGCCGGTTCAACGTTGCGGTCGTCGGTGCGACCGGCCAGGTCGGCAGCGTCATGCGCCGACTGCTCGCCGAGCGGGACTTCCCTGTCGCGCAGGTGCGGTTCTTCGCCTCGTCGCGTTCGGCCGGCACCCGCCTGCCGTGGGCCGGCGGCGAGGTCGTGGTGGAGGATCTCGCGACCGCCGATCCTGCCGGGATCGACCTCGCGCTGTTCTCGATCGGCAAGATTGCGTCGAAGGAACATGCGCCCCGCTTCGCCGACGCCGGCGCAACGGTGATCGACAACTCTTCGGCCTGGCGGATGGACCCCGACGTCCCGCTCGTCGTGAGCGAGGTCAACCCGGAGCAGATCGCGAACGCCCCCAAGGGGATCATCGCGAACCCGAACTGCACCACGATGGCGGCAATGCCGGTGCTCGGTCCGCTGCACGCCGAGGCCGGGTTGGTCCGCTTGGTGATCAGCACCTACCAGTCGGTGTCCGGCACCGGTCCGGCCGGCGTCGACGAGCTCGACAAGCAGGTCCGCCAGGTTGCCGACCGCGCCAGCGAGCTCGTTCGCGACGGCGCAGCGGTCGCCTTCCCGGAGCCCTCGACGTATGTCGCGCCGATCGCCTTCAACGTGCTGCCGATGGCCGGCTCGATCGTCGACGACGGCGAGTTCGAGACCGACGAGGAGAAGAAGCTTCGCGACGAGAGCCGCAAGATCCTCGGTGTCCCCGACCTCGCGGTCTCCGGTACGTGTGTACGAGTGCCGGTCTTCACCGGCCACTCGCTATCGATCAACGCGGAGTTCGCCAGGCCGATCTCCGTCGAGCGCGCGACCGAGGTCCTCGGCGCGGCCGCGGGCGTCGAGCTCGCCGACGTGCCGACGCCCTTGTACGCCGCCGGTCGCGACCCGAGCTACGTGGGGCGGCTGCGGGTCGACCCCGGCGTGCCCGATGGCCGCGGCCTCGCGCTGTTCGTGAGCAACGACAACCTGCGCAAGGGCGCGGCGCTCAACGCCGTACAGATCGCCGAGCTGGTCGCCGCCGCTCGCTGAGCGGCGCCCGGCTGCGTTGACAGCCCGGTCGCGGGATGGTTGATTGCCGGTTCAGTCAGCCCCGGCCCGCGGCCGGCCGGCGACTCCAGGGAGCGGCGATGGCTCGGCGACGGCGACTCGGCTCGACCCTCGCGGCGTCCGCGCTGCTGGTGAGCTGGCCGATAGTGAGCGGCTCAGGTCTGGTGTCCGGGGCGTCCGCTCATCCGGCGGCAACCCAGGACGCGGCCGCGCCGCACACCAACCTGCTGCTCAACCCGGGCGCTGAGGCGGGTGCCGCCAACAAGAACGGCTGGGCGACCGTCACCATCCCCGGCTGGCGAGTGGTCAAGGGGTTGCCGACCGTCGTTCGGTACGGCGACCACGGCTTTCCCGGCACGCGCGCACCCGGGCCGCGGGGGCGCGGCGGGCAGATGTTCGTCGGTGGCGCCGGCGGGTCAGCCGTCCTGGCACAGACGGTGCGGCTGCAGTCCCCGTCGGGTCGGCCGCTGCCGGCCGGGGTCACGTTCCTGCTGTCCGGCTGGCTCGGCGGCACGTCGACCAGCCACGCCGCGCTCGGCGTACGGTTCTTCTCCGCCGCGGGCCGCCGGCTCGGGACGGTCGCGGTGCCGGCGTTGCCGACCGACGACCGCAAGCTGCGGGCAGGGCTGACCCGCCGCGCAGTAACCGGCGTCGTCCCGTCCGGAGCCCGGCGCGCGGTGGTCGACCTGAGGCTCGACACGACGCTTACCGACGACGACGGCTACTACGCGCCGGAGAAGGGCTACGACCGGGCGACCGCCGACGACCTGTCGTTCTCGCTGGGAAGCCGAGCTCGCAAGCCGGCGCGGCTGGCACCGCCGGCGGCGCACATCCCGCGCTACCAGCACGTGTTCCTCTACTACTTCGAGAACGAGGACTTCCACACGATTGTCGGGAACACCAAACAGGCACCGTTCTTCAACAGCCTGATCCCGCAAGGGAGCCTGCTCGCAAACTTCTTCGCCGAGGAGCACCCGAGCGACGGCAACTACGTGGCGTTGGCGGGCGGCAGCACGTTCGGGATGCCGCTCGACGACCCGCTCGAGGAGAACCCGACCTACAGCATCGACCATCGCAACCTCGGCGATGAGATCGTCGGCGCGCACGAGACCTGGAAGCAGTACGCGCAAAGTGCGAACGGGCCGTGCGACGACACCGTGCACGACTCCTACTGGGACGACGACGCGGAGATGATGAACTTCCGCGACGTCCGCACGCGGTATCACTACTGCGCGCAGCATCTGGTCCCGCTCGAACAGCTCCGGCCGGATCTCGCGCACACCTCGACGACGCCGAGCTTCTCCTGGGTGGTGCCGAACGACTGCACCGACATGGAGGGGTGCGGCATCGCCTCCGGTGACCGCTTCCTGGCCTCGACGCTCGGGGCGATCATGCACTCGCCGGCGTGGACCAGTCAGCGTTCGCTCGCGATCATCACCTTCGACGAGGATGCCTATGACCACGAGCGGCCGGCGCAACGAGTCGCGACCCTCGTCCTCGGCTCGAAAGGCGTCCGCAAGAGCTTCGTCTCGCACACGCGCTACACGCACTACAGCCTGGGCCGCACGATCGAGCGGGCACTGGGTCTGCCGCCGATGACGGACAACGACAAGTACGCGCAACCGCTGAACGATGTCTTCACCCGCGACCGAGCCTCGCCGGGCGCCGTGCTCACGCCGCGGCGACTGCGTTGGCCGGCGCTTCGGTCCTCACGCTCCCCGGCAGCGACGCAGCATCCCGGCGTGAGGTCGACCGGCGGCTCGAAGGACCCGACCGCGTGGGTGGTGAACCAGGGCTCGGGCACCGTCACTGCGGTCGACCTGATCACTCATCGCAGGGGGTCGCCGATCCCGGTCGGCCGAAGACCGACCGGGATCGTGACAAGTCCGGACGGCAGCCGCGCGTACGTGCTCGTCGCCGGCGCACACCACGTTGCAGTGATCAACACCGTCAAGCAACGGCTGGTGACGCAGATCCCGATTGCGCCCGGGGCAGGGGACGTCGGGCACGCCGGCGGGATCGCGATCACGCCGGACGGATCGACGGTCTACGCCGTGAACGCAGGCAGCGACACCGTGACGCCCATCTCGACGGCGACCGAGACTGCCGGTACGCCGATCCCTGTCGGCCGGCATCCGCTCGCGATCGCGGTGAACCCAACCGGATCGACCGCCTACGTCCTCGACTGGCTGGGACGCTCTGTCACGCCGATCGACACGGCGACGAACCTCGCCGGCCCGGCGATCCCGACCGGGTCCTATCCGTTCGCGATCGCGTTCACGCCGGATGGCAGCACGGCGTACGTGGCCAACTACGGATCGAACACGGTGACGCCGATCGACACCGCAACCGGCGTTCCTGGCGTCGCGATCCGGGTCGGTGCCGCACCCGACGCGCTTGCCGTCACTCCCGATGGCAAGACCGTCTATGTCGTCAACGGCGACACGGACGACGTCACGCCGATCGACACGGCGACGAACGACGCCGAGTCCCGGATCAAGGTCGGCTTCGCACCGGAGAGCATCGCCATCCGGTCGGGTACGGCGTACGTGCTCAACAACATCTACGGATCGCTGACGCCGATCAAGACGGCGACCGGGAAGCGCGGCGCGCAGATTCCCGTGGGCACGTACCCCTATCCCACCGCGGTCGATCTGGTGCCGGGTCACCGGCTGGCGGTGACCCTTGGCTCGTACTCGGGACGGCTCGCGATCGTGAACCTCGCCAACCACAAGCTGGTCGCGAAGGTGAAGACCGGCAACAACCCGATTGCCGTTGCCTTCAGCCACTGACCGACGCCGTCGCCGCCGCCGACGATTTGGTCGGGATGACAGTGTCCTGGCTCAGGACATCGGAATGGGGTGTCTCAGGTCATCGGAATAGCGTGTCGCAGGTCATCGGAATAGCGGTGGCCGCTCAGGCTTCGGCATGTCGAAGCGTCGCCTTGTGATCACCGCTGTTCTCACCGG
>DATJSI010000056.1 GCA_035504215.1 Mycobacteriales bacterium | reverse complement strand
AAGGTGCCACTCATCTTCAGTGTCATCGTTCTCCCGCTGACCTTCTTGGGTTGCATCTACTACCCGTGGTCGACCCTCGGCCCGATCCCGTGGCTCAAGTGGGCGGTACTGGTCAACCCGCTCGTCTACATGACCGAAGGGTTGCGCGCATCGTTGACGCCGGTTCTGCCGCACATGCCGATCTGGGGTTTCTCGCTCGCGCTCGTCTTCGGCGTGATCGGCATGACGTTGCTGTCGCTGCGCACCTTCTACAACCGGGTGGTCGACTGACCAGGTCGTAGCGGCGGGATTCGTACCGCGTGCCAATGGAGCACTCGGTTGTTCGGCCACAGCCGAAGCCCGCGGGCGATGGCTGCGCTGAGCAGTAGCGCCAGCAACACAGCTCCTACGGCATCGCCCCACGAATGTGGCGAGACCGCAAGCAGCGACAGACCGAGTGCGAACGTGCCGATTGGCGCCATTGCAGGCCAGGGGTGCATGCGCGCCCAGCGCTTTGCGGAACGCCGCCAAATCGACCATCGACTCCCGGTCGTTGCTTGGATCTCACTCGAATCCGGATCATCGGCGAGCGTCTCGCCGATGATCTGCCAGAGCCCGGTGGTGGTCCGCCGACCGGTCTCGCCGAGTAGAGTGACGGTGCTACGGCCCTCGGCGGTGACGGCAATGCTCATAACCAGCTGCCCTCGCTTGCGGTAGAACAGGGCGAGCAGGCCGAACGGAAACAGCAGGATCGCCAGCGTCCATGCCCAATGTGGCCGCCACTTGTCCTCGATCAGAAGTAGGCCGTTGGGGGACGGAAGCACTCGCGTCTGGCTACCGGCGCACACAACCCGGCTCATCGATGCAGCGGTCGCAGCGGCATCGCCGTCGAGCTCGAAGCTCTGTCCTGACCACTTCGCCACGAAGTGATCTTGCCTCAGTGGGACCCTCGTCGAGGCTGGGTTACAAAGGTTTGCGTCGTGCGAGCTGGCTGACCGCCCACGAGGCTAGAGGCGGTACTTGTTCGGGATGCCGTGAGCCCACTTCGTAAAGACCTTGCGGTCGGCTTCGCTCGCGCGGCATCGTTCGTCGCCGAGGAGCAGGCCGAAGGTGAACGAGGTTTCATCGGCTTCGCCGTGCGCCGCGACCGCGAGGTCGCGGCAGATGCCACGAGCGACCACGGCGTCCTGCCGGTCGCCGAGCAGCTCCTGGATCGACTCGGCCTGCTTGGCGAGCTTCTTCGCGCGCTTCCCTTCGATCGGGCGGGCTACCTCCGCGGCGTACCGCAGGCGCTTGGCCGCTTTCCGTGCCCGGTGCTGGGCTTCGTCGCGGTCCACGCCGGGAGTGGCACGGCGGGCCCGGCGAAGCCGGCGATCGAGGCGACGGTGCGCCTTGTTGACGCGGCGCCGTACCTCGGCGCGCGCCGGCCGGTGCCCTCGCTTGGTGGCGGTCGGCGCGCTCAAGAAGGACTCGAGGTCGTCCAGCAACGCGTGGTACCGATCGGAGGCGAGCGCTGCAAGCAACCGTCGCCGGCCATCGTGGTAGGCCGTCAGTAGCGTCTGGTCGACCCTCGCCTGGACCGGTCCCAGCACCAGGTCGCGCGGCAGCTCGGCGAGTTGCGCCGTGAACCGTTCGATCTGAACCTCCCGGTCCCGGACCTCGCCGAGGGCACTGGCCAACCACTTGAGCTCGGCGTCGAGGCGCGACGCACGGTTTTGGTCGAGGTCGCGGCTGAAGGTCCGCAACGTGCTGCGCAGCCGACGAGTGGCAACCCGCATCTTGTGCACTGCGTCCGGCGCATCGCGCCGTACGGCGGGGTCTCGATCGAGCAGCTCGGCGTACTGCGCCGCCAGGTACTCCCACAGGACCTCTGCCGTCGAGCCACGGCTGGCGCCGCGGGGTCGGCGGGCAGCCGGGTGAGCCGGGATGCGGTCCGCGAGGACCCGGTCCAGCTTCGACGACGAGCCGCTGGTCGCTCCCGCGGCGGTGAGCTCCCGGTCGGCGCGCCGCAGCCAGGTCTCATCGCCTTCGAGCAGCTCGACCTCGATCTCGCGCCAGCGTTCGGTGCTCGTGGTCGCGCCGAGCGTGCGCCCGATGATCTGGTCGTCGGCCACTTCTGCCAGTTGCCGTCCGGAGCGGTCGCGCGCAACCCACCGAGTCCGCGCGGTGTCGATCCGGGCGACCGGCTTCAGCGGCTGACCCCGAAGGTGGGCGCTGACCAGGTCGATGAGGTCATCGGGTGGCGCGCCCTCCTCGCTGGGGGTGCTGGGCGGTCGGTGGATCTCCTCGCGCGCGCCCGGCGCAACCGGCAGCTTCAGATGCCATCCGGCGTCGTCGCCGCCGGTGCGGCGGCGCAGTGTGACGTGTGCGCGCGCGAGCCGGAGATCGGGCGAGTCGTAGTAGGTCGCGCTCAGCTGATCGGTCCGCAGCGCGCTCTGCGCCGACTTCACGCCGGGCAGCGGTGGCACGACGAAGTCGGAGGAGACGACGTACTTGTTCTCGCGTTCGAAGTGTTCGGCCATATGAAGAAGCGTTCCCGGTCTCGATCGCCTCATGCGGGTTTCGGGCGTGTCGCGGGCCAGGCTCTCGCGTGCCGCTACGTCCGATGGATTCGTACGTCGTACCCGTGCGCCTTCGTCCAGGTGATAGAGCCGTTGCGGAACCGGCCGCGCCACCCGCCAGGGACCCGGTGGGTGTCGTCGATCGGGTAGCCGAGCCGGCCATGCTGCGCACCCAGTGCGGCCCACTTGCGTGCGACCTTGCCGCCGACCGCCCATGCGCCGGTCGGTCGCGACCAGTAGATCGCCCAGCCGTGAGCGAACCGCTGGCGCGTGCCGCCGGCGATGGCGACCACCTTCGTGGTGGGGAAGCCGGCGCGTCCCCCGGGCCCGCCGAGCTGGAGGTAGCGATGCAGGATCGGCTCGACGACCGGGTGCACGCCGGTGCCGAGCGACCAGTACAACCGGCCGTGCCGGTAGACGCGGACGTAGCCGCCGGCCACCGCGTGTTCGGGGTGCAGGGGCGGTCCGAGCAAGGACTTGGCGTGATGTCGGGTGTACCAGTCGGCGATCGCGTCGTCGGTCCCGACCAGCTGCTCGGCCTGGTGCCCGCGCCCGTCGTTGCCGGTGATCAGGTAGACCGCGCGGCTGGTGCCGAGCTTGGTCGGGCGGAAGGTCACGCGCTGGACCACGGCCTGACCGGGCAGGATCTGCGAGCCCTCCGACACCGGGTTGGCCGCGTTGAACTCACCGGTCGGTGGGGCCGCCTTTTCGAGCGTCAACGTGACGCTGCCGGTATTGCGGATCTTGAAGCTCATCGTTCGGGAGTGACCGCGAGCGACCAGGCCGAAGTTCACCTTCGCCGGGCTCAGGGTGAGCCGAGGCGATCCGACCACGGCGCTGCCGGTGATCGGCACGGTGAGCGGAGCAACCCCGTCGACGTCGAAGCTGAGCGTGGCTTGGTCGCCGGCCGACGCAGTGGTCGGCGCGTACGTGAGAGGAATCGCGATCGACGCACCCGCTTGGATCGGCGTGTCCGGGGCCGGCAGGTTGCCCGCGGCGAACGGCGGGTTCAGATCCGAGGAGTCGACCGTGAATGTCTCTTCGGTTCCCGAGGTGTTGACGATGTTGATCCCGGCGGTGTTCACCGAGCCGACCGGCACCAGTCCGAAAGCGACCGAAGTGGGCGAGACGCTCAGACCCGGTTGGGTGCCGTAGCCGTCGAGATTGAAGGTGACGTCGCCGGTTTTGCTCTTCTCGGTCGTGGCGAGCACAAGGTTGGCCGACTGGGGACCCGCTGCGGTCGGCGCGAAGGTGACGTTCACGGTGAGCGTCTGCCCTTGTGACAGATCGAGTGGCTGCGGCGTACCGCCCGGCCACGGGGCGCTGAAGGCGCCGCTCGCGCTCACCGAGTTCACCGTGATCGCCCTGGTTGCGGTCAGCGTGACCGGCAGCGTCGCGTTGCCGCCGACCGGGACGTTGCCGAAGTCGGTCGGCGAGGCATTGAGCGGCGCCGCGGAGGGGTGGCCGAAGCCGAACACGTAGCCGTCCCGCGTGGCGGTGTACACCCGGCCGTCGGAAGCGGCGACCGTGGCGAACTTCGTGCCGTGCGCGTCGTTGCCGTCGGTCACGCCCGGCGGATACAGGGGTGCCGAGTAGACCTTGTCGAGGACGCCGTTGTCCGGCTCGGCGTCGTACGCGTTCAGGGTGGGGTAGCGGCCCGAGGACCCGATGACGTCGACCACCCACACCAGTGCCGGCGAGCCGGTTCCGTCCGAGGTGACGACCGGCGAGCCGGAGGTGTAGCCCAGCGTCGCGGCGCTCGTCGCGACCGAGGTCAGCGACGGTACGCCGTCAGCGTCGGCGGTCAGCTGCAGCGCGCGCAGGTATCCCGAGCTCTCGACGGTGTAGACGAACGAGCCGTCCGGCCCGCCCCAGAACGCGGGGTGCCCCCACTCGCCGTTGTACGGACCGGTCACTCCGAGCGCGTCGTCACTGCCGCCAGGCCCTTGACCGAGCCCGCCGAGCAGGTCCCGGTTGAGCAGGTAGACGTGGCCGTCCTTGCCGTCCTGCACCAGCAAGTGGGGGTACGACGAGGTGCCGTAACCGTCGGGGATCGCCATCGGGCCGCCGGCGCCGAGGTCGGTGTCGTTCTCGTCGAGGGCCTGCCGGGAGTCCGGGCTGAACCAGTCGGTCGCCTTCAGGGTCCCGTCCGGCTGAACGCTCAGCCGGACGACGGCCTCCTCGAGCGACGCCGGCGGGGTCTCGCTCGGAGGCTCCGGGGAGACGTCGCCGTTGCCGGTCGCTACGAGGATCTGGCCCGGGCCGTCCGAGACCAGTCCGCCGCCGGACTGCCAGATGCCGCCCTCGCCGTCGTTGGTTCCTTCCTCGGTCGTGAACATCGCGGTCTGGGTTGCCGTGGAGGTGCTCACGCCGACGACGTAGCCGTTGTAGGGCTGGTGGTCGCAGTAGCTCGCGAAGCCGGCGTACACCACTCCGTCGAGCAGCAGCAGTCCGGGCCGCTGCGCCTCCGTCTCGGAGTCGAACGTCTCACTCGGGTCGTTGTCCGGATGACCGCTGATTGTCGCCGGCCAGCCCGCGCGCTCGGCTCCGGTGCTTGCGTCCAAGGCGTGCAGCTGCCAGACCGGATCGGTGCTCTCGGCTCCGTCGGGAGCCTGCTTCGCCATGACGTAGACCGTGTTCGAGCTCGGGTCGTAGACCGGCGTCGAGGTGACACCGATGTCGGGCTCGAGGTCGCCGCAACCGAGGACGTCCGACGACCACGCGGTCCCGAGGTGGTCGGTCCACTCGATGGCGCCACTGACCGGGTTCATGCCGTAGACGTAGTCGTCCTCCGTCGCGATGATGAGGGTGCCGGTCGAGTCGTCGGACTGCTTCACCACGAGCGGCTGTGCGTAGACCTGACCGTCGACCGGAGTGGTGAACAGCGGCCCGAAGTCGCTCGCCGTGACGTTCGCGGGCAGCAGGTCCGGCTCGTCGGCGTCCCATCCGTCGCGGAGGTTGTTCGACGAGATCGTGGGGTCGCCGGGGGGCGTGTCGTCGTTCGCGTGGGCGCTGGTTCGGGCGCCGAGCACCAGGCCCGAGGCGGCAAGCGTCAGCGCGACGAGGACGGCGCATGCGCGCCGCGCGGTCGGGACAGGTGCTGCGGTCACGCGGCCATGATGGCGTGTCTCACGTGGTCGTGGTCGCCGAAGTCGCATTGTCGGGCAGCGGGCTCGGCACCGGTTGCGACGACCGCGCGGCCGAGCGGTGCAGGGTCTCCGGTGCGAGGGCAGCAAAAACAGCCGCGATGCCGAGAATGCCGGCGGTGACGCCGAACGCGTCGGAGTAGGAGGCGTCCGCGAGCCGGCCGGCTGCGACCGGCCCGATGACCGTGCCGAGATCGGAAGACATCGAGTACGCCGCGAACACCGGACCGCCGCGACCTTCGACGACGTCGCCGACGACTGCACCCGGCGCGACGTCGAGCAGACCCGAGCCGAAGCCCAGCAACGCCAGCCCGACGAAGTAGCCGGTGAGGTCCGGCCAGATCGCCAGCACCGCGATGCCGACCCCGCTGCCGAGGCAGCCGGTCAGGAGCACAGGTTTGCGGCCGAACCGATCCGCGTAGTGGGCGGCGGGCAGCAGCATCGCGCCGTTGACCGCCGAGACGACAAGGAAGCCGAACCCGGTCCAGATCACCGGCTTGTGCAGGACGTCCGATACGAACAGCGGGATCAGCGCGGACCGCACGCCCACCGCACCCCAGGAGTCCGCGAAGTTTGCGGCGATGGCAGCGCGATAGGCGGGATCACGCAGCGCCGTTGCGAGTGAGGTGTGAGCGGTCGCGGATGCATCCGCCCGGTCGGCCAGCGGCGTCGCGCGCAGCGCAACGATCGCGACCGTGCCGGCCACCGCCAGGGTTCCGGCGTACAGGAAGAAGGGGAGACGGATCGAGACCCCGGTCACAACACCGCCGAGCACCGGGCCGGTGATGCCGCCGAGCAGGAAACCGCCTTGCCAGAAACCCATCGCGCGGCCGCGTTGGCCGGCCGGGACCATGCGGACCAGCAGGCTCATCGCGCTGATCGAGAACATCGCCGAGCCGACGCCGCCGAACCCGCGCAACGCGATCAGCTCGGCGTAGCTGTTCGCGAGACCGGCGAGCAGGCTGCTCACGGCGACGATGGCGATGCCGGTCGCGAGCACGATGCGCTCGCCGAGCCGGTCGACCAGGCGGCCGGCCGGCAGCGCGAAGGCGATCCGCAGGAACGCGAAGGTGCTGATCACCGCGCCCGCGGCGGCGCGGCCGACGCCGAAGTCGCGCGCGAAGACCGGCAGGGCGGGTGCCACGATCCCGAACCCGAGGGCGACGAAGAAGGCAACCGCGACCAGGATCCGGACCTCCCGCGGCAGCGGGGGTTTCGCCGCGGTCGCAGGGCGCTGCGACTGCGGGTCGGTCCGGCTCACCCCTCGATCCTGCCCTGCGGCGCCCCGAACGCCCGCCGTGATCTTGATCACGGAACGAAGGCGCGGTCGATGAAGCGGCGGGTTAGGCCGAGCGGGCCGGCCGCCGGCCGCGCCGCGCGCGCAGATAGTCACTCACCACGTAGTCGCCGAGCCGCTCACCGTCGGCGGTGAAGACCCGGCCGCCGTTGCGTGCGGCCATCGCCTCGACGAAGCGAACCAGGCCAGGCTCGTCGTCCAGCATGAAGACGTTGATCGTCGCACCGCGCCGGGTGATCCGTTCTACCTCGGCCATCGTCGCGGCCGTGGTCTCCGGGTGCGTGGGCCAGTCGAACCATGCGTCCCCGTCCGGCATGAGGTGCGCCGTCGGCTCGCCGTCGGTCACCACCATGACGACCGGCTCGCAGTCCGGGTGCCGCGACAGATGGCGCGAGGCGAGCATCAGCGCGTGCTGGAGGTTGGTGCCCTGCACCATGTCCCAGGACAGGGTCGGCAGGTCGGCCGGCTTCAGCACGCGCGCGTATCGGGAAAAGCCCACGACCTCGATCGCATCTTGCGGGTACTTCGTCGACACCAGCGTGTGCAGTGCGAGCGCGGTGGACTTCGCTGCTGCCCACGTGCCGCGCAGCGCCATCGAGTAGGACAGGTCGATCAGCAGCGCGACCGCCGCGCCCGACCGTCGCTCCGTCTCGATGACCTCGAAGTCGTCGACAGTGACCCGCACCGGCGTACCCGCACCGCCGCGCAACACAGCGTTGCGGACGGTTCGTACGACGTCGAAGGGCTGCTCGTCGCCGAACTGCCACTGCCGGGTTGCGCCGGTCGGGTCCCCGGCCGCGCCCGCGTCGCGGGTTTCGTGGTCGCCGCGGCCGTCGGCGTGCAGCCGGGCGAAGATGCGCGCGAGCGCGGTCTCGCCGAGCCGGCGCATGCCGCGAGGTGTCAGCGTGACATCGCCGCCGGAGCGCTGGAGGTAGCCCTGCTGTTGGAGCTCTCGCTCGATCCGTCGCAGGGCGGCGAGGTCGTCGACGGCGTTGCGGCCGAGCGCGCGTTCGAGCAGCTCCGGGTCGACGTCGTCGAGCGCTGCCCCCGGGTAGTCCTGGGCGAGCGACTGCTCGAGCTCGTCGAGATCCGCAGCCTCCTCGAGCGCTGTGGTGGCATCGCCGAGACCGAGTGGCGTGTCACCGCGCATCCGCTGGCGGCCGCTCCAGTCCAGCTCCGGTCGCCGGGCCCGAAGCTGGTCTGCGAGCCGGCCCATCTCTCCGGCCAGCCCGGAGTCCTGCATCGCCTGGGCCATCAGCTCGGCGAGCTCCGACTGCTGCTCGGGCGACAGCGAGTTCATCAACCGCTGCGCGGCCGCTGCCCGCCGCGCGAGGGAGTCCACGAGCTCCTCCAGCGACTGCGGCTGGTCCGGGAAGAACTCGCCGTATTCCTCCATGAACCGGTCGAACTGCTGCGTCGTGTCCTCGCCGCGGGCGTCCGCTTCGAGCATCGCGTTGAGCGAGCGCAGCATGTCCTTGACCCTTTGCTGGGTCTCGGGGTCGCCGCCCTGCAGCGCCTGCTTCATCCCGCGGAACTGGCTGTCGAGCACCTCGCGCCGGAGCAGGTCCTGGATCTGCTCGTACGCCGCACGGGCCTCGGGTGACCGCCACGGGTATTCCGACAGCGCGCGTACGGCGCGCGCGGTGTCCTGGGGCAGCGCGTCGAGCTCGGCCTCGGCCAGCCGCGCGTCGTCGCTGGGGTCCGGGAACAACGCGCTGCGCTCGGCCTCGATTGCCTGGTCGAGCAACTCGCGAACCTGTTCCAGCGTTCCGTCCAAGCGCCCCGCGCGGCGCGACTGCCGCCGGCGTTCGCGGACCTGCCGGAGCAGGTCGTCGAGGCCTCGGCGACCGGACAACCCGCGCCGCATCAGCTGCGAGAGCGCCTCAGCGGGGGACAGCCCTTCGAGCACCGAGTCGCCGAGCTCGTCGACCGCCTCGGTCACGTCGTACGGCGCAGCGAGCGGATCGTCGCCGCCGCGCCACTCGCCGTACCGGGACCGGCTCACTGCCGCGCCTTCGAAGGCGGCGCCAGCGATCGGAAGCCGCGCACGCCCGAGCGAGCCGGCTTCGCGTTGCTAGGGCAGCTGCTCATCGGGCCTACCGGGAGCCGTAGACGACGCGGTCGGACACGTAGTCCTTGGACAGCCGGCGCAGGAGGTACAACCCTTCGAGTGCGAACTCGAGACCGGCGGCAGCGAGCTCCGGTGTCTCGGCGCCTTCGTCGATGCCGACGGCCGTGAGGATCCGGCCGAGACCCGGCACCGTCCCGAGCCCGGCCAGCAAGTCGGTCGCGGGCACCAGCTCACCGGTCTCGACGGTTGTCCCTTCGGCGAACATCTCCACGAGCGGCGCGAGGTCCACACCACCGAGCCGCGAGCGGAACGTGTCAGCCACCGAGCGCCGGAGCAGGTGTTCGAGCACTTCGGCCTCGCGACCTTCCTCGGAAGTCTCGAACTCGACCTTGCCCTGGACCGCGGGCACGATCGCCGGAAGGTCCGCCACCCGGGCAACGGCGAGGTTCTCGCCGGTCAGCACCGCGCGTCGTACGGCGGATGCCGCCACGGTCTCGGCGGCCGCAACCGCGAAGCGGGCGGACACGCCCGACCGCTGGTCCACGGCGGGCGACTCGCGGACGTGACGGGTGAAGCGCGCGATGATCTCGACCAGGTGATCGGGCAGCGCCGCCGAGACGGCATCGTCGCCCCAGTCGACCAGCGCCTCCTGGCGGACCAGGTGCAGCTCGTCCTCGAGATCGACCGGGTAGTGCGTGCGCACCTCAGCACCGAAGCGGTCCTTGAGCGGGGTGATGATCCGGCCGCGGTTGGTGTAGTCCTCAGGGTTGGCGGTGGCGAGCAGCATGACGTCGAGCGGAAGACGCAACGTGTAGCCGCGCACCTGGATGTCGCGCTCCTCGAGAACGTTGAGCAACGCGACCTGGATCCGCTCCGCGAGGTCGGGCAGCTCGTTGATCGCCACGACCCCCCGGTTGGTGCGCGGCACCAGCCCGTAGTGCACCGTCTCCGGGTCTCCGAGCACGCGGCCCTCGGCGACCTTGATCGGGTCGACGTCCCCGATCAGGTCCCCGACGGAGACGTCCGGGGTCGCGAGCTTCTCGGCGTACCGCTCGTCGCGGTGCTTCCACGTCACGGCGAGCTCGTCGCCCTGTTCGCGGGCCAGCCGCCGGCAGCGGGTGCAGACCGGGTAGTACGGGTGGTCGTTGATCTCGCAGCCGGCGACGATCGGCGTCCACTCGTCGAGCAGCTGAACCAGGGTCCTGATCAACCTGGTCTTGCCCTGGCCGCGCTCGCCCAGGAGGACCACGTCGTGACCGGCCAGGATGGCGCGCTCGATCTGAGGGAGCACGGTGTCGTCGAACCCGATGATGCCGGGGAACCGGTCGGCACCCTCTGCCAGCCGCGCGAGCAGGTTGTCGCGGATCTCGGACTTCACGGTCTTGCCGACATGACCGGACTCGCGCAGGTCTCGGACGGTCGACGGTGCGGGGGGCGGCGTCACAGGGCTCACCCATTCACCGTACGTCCGCTTTCGGCCCACGCCGCGCCGCGGTGTACGGGTGCAGACTGTGGTGATGAGGTTCGGCGACGGGCTGGGTGTCGACGGGGACCTGCTGACCGCTGCCGAGCACGCGACGACGCAAGCCATGGACGCCCTCGCCGGGGCGGTGCCTGATCTTGTCGTGGTCTTCGTCACCGGTGGTGACCCGGAGGCCGGCAGCGAGGCGCTGCAGCGGGCGGCCGGCATGAGCACCGCTGACGTTGCCATCGGGTGTACGGCGCCGGGCGTGATCGGTGCCGGGCGCGGCGTCGAGTCGGAGGCTGCCGTCTCCGTGTGGTGTGCGGTGCTTCCGGACGCGCGGCTGCGCAGCTTCGACCTGGAGGTCATGCGCGCCGACGCAGGAATCACGGTCATCGGCATGCCGGAGCGGCAGGACGACGACGCGGTCGCGATCCTGCTCGCCGATCCGTGGTCGTTCCCGGTCGACGGGTTCGTCGAGCAGTGCAACGAGGCGCTGCCCGGCCTGCCGATCGTCGGCGGGATGGCGGCCGGAGTCGGCGGTCGGGGCTCGACCCGGTTGCTCGTCGATGACCACGTCGTCGACCGCGGTGCAGTCGGTGTGATGGTCGGGGGCCCGGTCGGCGCGCGCACGCTGGTGAGCCAAGGCTGCCGTCCGGTCGGCCCGTCGATGACGGTGACGGCCGCCGAGGGCAACGTGCTCCTCGGGCTGGCCGGCAAGTCCGCACTGGACAAGTTGCGCGAGCTGCTCTCGGTCTTGCCGCCGGAAGAGCAGGCACTGGTTTCTGAAGGGTTGCAGCTCGGCGTCGCGAGGGACGAGTACGTCGAGGAACACGGCCAAGGTGACTTCCTGATCCGAGGTATCGCCGGCGTTGACGAGCCTCGCGGTGGCCTCGTGGTCGGTGACGTCGTACCGGTCGGTCGCACGGTGCGCTTCCAGGTGCGCGATGCGGACGCCGCCGATCACGACCTACGCGAGACGCTGACTCGCTTCAGCCGTCGAGACGACCCGGTGCCGACCGCCGGGGCGTTGCTGTTCTCCTGCAACGGTCGTGGCGCGCACCTGTTCGGCTCGGCGGATCACGATCCTCAACTGGTGCGCACCGGGCTGACCGACCATGGCGTGGCCGGCTGCTTCGCGGCCGGCGAGATCGGACCGGTCGCCGGGCGCAACTTCGTGCACGGGTTCACCGCGTCGATCCTCGCGTTCACCGACGCGGCCTCCGCCGCGCGCTGAGCGAGGTTCTGCGAGGCCCTTGATGACTCCGGTCGGCGCCGTCGTGCCGGACGACGGAATCCTCGCGATCGACGTCGGCGGCACCAAGCTCGCGGCGGCGTGGGTCGATCGCGACGGCGAGGTTCACGATCGCCGGCAGGTGCCCACCGAGCCGAGTGGTCCGGGCGCCGGCGAGGAGCTATGGACGACCCTCGTCGGTCTGCTCGATGCAGTCTGCGCCGGCCGGTCGCCGGCTGCCGTCGGCGTCGGCTGTGGGGGCCCGATGCAGTGGCCGGCGGGGTTGGTGTCGCCGCTCAACCTGCCGGCTTGGCGATCGTTCCCGTTGCGGTCCCGGCTGTCGGAGCGGTACCCGGGTCGCGTGGTCCGGCTGGTCAACGACGCGATCGCAATGGCGGTCGGCGAGCACTGGCGTGGTGCCGGGCGCGATGCGCACGGTCTGCTCGGCATCGTCGTCTCGACCGGCGTGGGCGGGGGACTTGTACTCGACGGCCGGATCGTCGCCGGCCCGACCGGCAACGCCGGCCACATCGGGCATGTCGTCGTCGATCCCTCGGGGCCGGCGTGCGCGTGTGGCGGCCTCGGTTGCCTGGAGGCGATCGCGCGCGGACCCGCAGTGGTGCAGTGGGCGCTCGACCAGGGCTGGAAGCCGACCGGCGTCGCCGACGGCTCGGCGTTGCTCGACGCGGCGCGGGCGGGTGCGGAGGTTGCGGTCGCTGCGTTTGCGCGCGCCGGCGAGGCGCTCGGCGTAGCGATCGCGTCGGCCGCCCATCTCCTCGAGCTCGATGTCGTCGCGGTGGGTGGCGGGCTCACCGCGGCCGGTGACCTGCTGCTCGGGCCCGCCCGGAGCGCATTCGCGCGGCACGCACGGATGGATTTCGTCCGCGACTGCCGGATCGTCCCGGCGGCGCTCGGCAATGACGCGGGCCTGGTCGGGGCGGCGGCGTTGGTGGCGGCCGGGGACCGCTACTGGCCCGCGGGTGCAGACTGATCGCGTGACCGAGTCAATGGCCGCCTCAGTCCCTGCTGCCGAAACACCCGCCGCGGTCGGCCTCGCCGACATCGAAGCGGCACGCGACCTGCTCGGCGATGTCGTCCGTCGTACTCCGCTGGAGAACTCGCGGCCGCTGGCCAAGCTGGTCGGGGGTCCCGTACATCTCAAATGCGAGAACCTCCAGCGCACTGGATCGTTCAAGCCGCGCGGTGCGTATGTGCGGATCTCGCGGCTCAGCCCAGAGGAACGGGCGCGCGGCGTTGTCGCGGCGAGTGCGGGCAACCACGCGCAGGGGGTCGCGCTGGCGGCGTCGTTGCTCGGCACGCAGGCCACCGTGTTCATGCCCGAGGGCGCGCCGATCCCGAAGGTCACTGCGACGAAGTCGTACGGCGCCGACGTGCGGTTTGTCGGGACCACACTCGACCAGGGTCTCGTGGCCGCGAAGGAGTTCGCCGCGTCGACGGGCGCGGTTCTCATCCACCCGTTCGACCACCCGGACATCGTCGCGGGGCAGGGGACGGTCGGGCTCGAGATCGTCGAGCAATGTCCCGAGGTGAAGACGATCGTCGTCAGCGTCGGCGGTGGCGGGTTGATCTCCGGCGTAGCGATCGCGGCCAAGGCGTTGTTGCCGGGCGTCCGGGTGGTCGGCGTCAACGCGAAGGGCGCGGCCAGCTTCCCGGAGTCGCTGCGCCAAGGTCGCCCGGTACCGCTCGCGTCGATGGCGACGATGGCTGATGGCATCGCGGTCGGCTGCCCCGGCGAGCTGACCTTCGACCTCGTCCGCCGCTATGTCGACGACGTACTCACCGTGCCCGAGGACGCGTTGGCCCGCGCCCTGCTGCTGATCCTCGAGCGGGCGAAGCTGGTCGTCGAGCCGGCCGGCGCGGCTGCCGTTGCGGCGGTGATGGAAGCCCCCGAGATGTTCGAACCGCCCGTGGTGGCGCTGCTGTCGGGAGGCAACGTCGACCCGGTGCTGCTCGCCCGCGTGGTGCGGCACGGCATGATCGCCGCGGGTCGCTATCTCGCCTTCCACGCGCTGATCCCGGACCGTCCCGGCGAGCTTGCCAAGCTGCTGGTCGAGCTCGGCGGCATGGGTGCGAGCGTCCTGGACGTCGAGCATCTTCGGACCGGCCCCAAGCTGCACATCGACGAGGTCGAGGTCTCGGTCCAGCTGGAGACCCGCGGCGAGGAACACTGCGAGGCGATCCTCAGCCGGATCCGCGAGTGCGGCTACCCGCTCTGGGTGGACTGACCGGACGCTGCGCGCGGGGCCACGACGCGCATGGCCCATGGGTGCGGCGTCGCGCCACGCGGATGGCCCATGGGTGTCGCCCAGGCGACCGTCATGGCCCATGCGTGCTGCCCGGCAGCGCACCTATGGGCCATGCGCTCCGTGCCGGACGTCCATGCGCTCGGTGCCGGACGTCCATGCGCTCGGTGCCGGCCGGCCATGCGCTCGGTGCCGACGTCAGCCGGTGTGGGCCTTGACCTCGATGACCTCGACGGCGATCTCGCTGCCGTTGGGAGCGGCGTAGCTGACCGCCTCGCCCGGCTTCGCGCCGGTGAGCGCCTGGCCGAGCGGTGACTGTGCGGAGTAGACGGTCAGGTCGGTGACGGCCGCCTCTTCGCGCGAGCCGATCAAGAAGGTCTCCTCGTCGCCGTCGCTGAACCGAACGGTGACGACCATGCCCGGCCCGGCGACGCCTGCGTCGGCCGACGGCGGCGTACCGACCTTTGCATTGCGAAGCAGCTGGTTGAGCTGGCGGATCCGCGCTTCCATCTTGCCCTGCTCGTCCTTGGCCGCGTGGTAGCCGCCGTTCTCCTTGAGGTCGCCCTCGGCGCGGGCGGCGGCGATGCGCGCTGTGATCTCCGTGCGCGCGGGGCCGGAGAGGTGCTCCAGTTCGGCAGCGAGGCGGTCGTAGGCGTCCTGCGTCAGCCAGGTCTGGGTCGCGTCGCTCATCCGATCGAGGCTACCCGCGTAGCCGTGACACCATTGGAGCGTGAGTGACGAACCGCTTCGACTGCTTGCCGTGCACGCGCATCCCGATGACGAGGCGAGCAAGGGCGCCGCGACGGTCGCCCGCTACGTGCGCGAGGGCGTCGAGGTTCTGATCGCCACGTGCACCGGCGGCGAGCGTGGATCGATCCTCAATCCGGCGATGGACACACCGGAGGTCAACGCCAACCTGAGCGGGATCCGCCATCACGAGATGCAGCGCGCGATCGAGATCCTCGGCGCGCACCACACCTGGCTCGGCTTCGTCGACTCCGGGCTTCCCGAGGGCGACCCGCTGCCGCCGTTGCCCGAGGGCTGCTTCGCCTTGGAGACGCTGCACGACGCCGCGGAACCGCTCGTCCGGGTCGTGCGCACGTTCCGGCCGCACGTCATAACGACGTACGACGAGAACGGCGGCTACCCGCACCCGGATCACATCATGTGCCATAAGGTCAGCGTGGAAGCGTTCGAGGCGGCTGGTGATCCCGATCGCTATCCCGGCACCGGCGAGCCCTGGCAGCCGCTGAAGCTCTACTACCACATGACGTTCCACCGCAACCGCTTCCTTGCCCTGCACGAGGCGATGGTCGAGGCCGGACTCGAGTCGCCGTACGCCGATCGGCTCGAGGAGTGGACCGAGCGGCCCGATCTCGGGTATCGCGTCACGACGCGGGTGAACTGCGCGGACTACTTCGAGATCCGGGACAAGGCGCTCATCGCGCATGCGACCCAAGTCGATCCGACATCGTTCTGGTTTGCCTGCCCGCTGGAGATTCAACGCAAGGCGTGGCCGACCGAGGACTATGAGTTGGCGCGATCGCTGGTGGACACGGTCAAGCCGGAGGACGATCTGTTCGCGGGGATCAAGGACGAGGTCAGACAGTGATGCTTGCGGTTCGCCTGTCGGCTCATGGCGACAGCGCCTTCGGCGCGGGCTTCATCGCGTTCATCGTCGTCGTGGCGCTCTGCATCGCCTGCTTCTTCCTCTTCCGCTCGATGTCTCGACACCTCGGCAAGGTTCCGCCGAGCTTCGACCCACCGAAGGAGACCGACGAGAAGTGACCGTGACAACGGAGTCGATCTCCTACGCCGAAACCGCCGCCCGGCTCCGGGTCGCAATCGCGCGGCTGGCCCGCCAGCTCCGGCAGAACAGTCCCGGTGGGCTGTCGCTCTCCCAGTGGTCGGCGCTGGCCACTGTCGAGGACGGCAGCTCGATGCGGATCGGCGATCTCGCGGACCGCGAGGGCGTGAGCGCACCGACCGCGACGCGGTTGGTCGCCAGCCTCGAGGAGGCCGGCCTGCTGTCGCGGACCGCGGATCCGTCCGACCGCCGTACGGCGTACGTTGCGCTGACCGACGCCGGCCACGCGAAGCTTGAATGGGCGAGGGACACTCGAAACGCTTCGCTTGCGGAGCGCCTCTCTCAGCTGTCAGAACCGCAAGTGCGCCGGCTCGCCGAGCTGATCCCGCTGCTGGAGTCGTTGCTCGGCGACTAGCGTCACGCGCCCGGCCGGCAGCGTCGACAACTCTGCGCGAGCGGTCAGCACCGTCCCAGTGATCTCCCAGCGAGCCCCGCGACCGTGGCTGCCATGAGCGCATTGACGATCGATGAGCTGGCACCCGTCCAATCCGGTGACATAGCGGGCCGGCAACCCTGGTGGCGCCGCGCCGTTCGTGGTCGCACGGACGATCCTGCGTGGGTGCGACCAAGCCTGCTCGCGCTGCTCGTAACGACTGCGGTGCTCTATGTGTGGGGCCTCGGCGCGTCCGGCTGGGCGAACAGCTTCTACTCCGCCGCCGTGCAGGCGGGCGCGACGAGCTGGAAGGCGTTCTTCTTCGGCTCGTTCGACTCGTCGAGCTTCATCACCGTCGACAAACCACCGGCTGCGTTGTGGGTGATGGAGCTGTCCGCGCGAATGTTCGGCGTCAACGCCTGGAGCATCCTTGTGCCGCAGGCCGTTGAAGGAGTCGCGGCGGTCGGCTTGCTCTACGCGACGGTACGGCGGCACTTCTCCGCGACGGCCGGGTTGCTCGCCGGCGTGGTGCTGGCGACGACGCCGGTCGCGACGCTGATGTTCCGCTTCAACAACCCGGACGCGCTGCTCGTGCTGCTGCTGGTCGCTGCGGCCTATGCGGTCACTCGTGCACTCGAGTCGGCGAGCACGCGCTGGCTCGTGCTGGCCGGCGTCTTCATCGGTTTCGGCTTCATCACCAAGATGCTCCAGGCGTTCCTGATCCTGCCCGGCTTCGCGTTGGTGTACCTCGCGTACGCGCGCACGTCGCTGCGGCGACGGGTGCTTCAGCTGCTCGCCGCGGGCGTTGCCGTCGTGGTCGCGGCCGGATGGTGGGTCGCGGCGGTGATGCTGACGCCGGCGGCGGACCGGCCGTATGTCGGCGGATCCACCAACGACTCGGTACTGCAGCTGGCGTTCGGCTACAACGGACTCGGCCGCTTGACCGGCAACGAGACCGGCAGCGTCGGCGGCGGTGGTGGTGGCACCGGCGGCGGGATGTGGGGAGCGACCGGCATCACCAGGCTGTTCGGGGCTGACATGGGTGGTCAGGTGTCGTGGCTGATCCCGGCCGCGTTGCTGCTCGCTGCCGGCGCATGGTGGGCGGTCCGCCGTACCGAGCGCAGCTCGCAACGGCGCGCGCAGATCCTGCTGTGGCTGAGCTGGCTGCTCGTGACCGGTCTGGTCTTCTCGTTCAGCAAGGGGATCATCCACCCCTACTACACGGTTGCGCTGGCACCTGCGATCGGTGCGCTGGTCGGCATCGGCGCGACCGCACTGTGGCGTTCTCGCGAAAGCGTGTGGTGTCGAGGTCTGCTCGCGGCGACAGTCGCGGTCACCGCGATCTGGTCGCATCAGCTGCTTGCCCGCAGCCCGTCGTGGCATCCGTGGCTACGCGGCTTCGTACTGGTGGCCGGGATCCTTGCCGCCGCGGCGTTGCTTCTGCCTCCGATCGTCGTGCGGCGAGCTTCGGTCGGGCGGGCCATTGCGGGCGCTGCTCTGGTCGTCGCGCTCGCCGGGCCGGTCGCGTACTCCCTCGACACCGCCGCGACTCCGCACGACGGCGCGATCCCGTCAGCCGGGCCGACCGTGACGACGGCCGCGTTCGGCGGCCCGGGCGGCGGCGCCGGCCGAGGACCGGGTGGCTCGCAGGCCAGAAGCTCGCAGGGACCGGGCCTCGCGGCGCCGGGCTTCGCCGGCCGGGGCACCGGGGGGTTCGGTGCGCAGGGCAGTCCGCCCGGCTTCACGACCGGTGGCCAGGGCTCGAGCGGCAACGGCTTCGGTCGCGGCGGCTTCGGCGCTTCGCCGACTCAGGGCGGTGGCGGCCTGCTGAACGCCGGCTCGGTCAGTCGTGCCTTGACCAGTGCGCTCAAGGCGAACGCCTCGTCGTACCGCTGGGTTGCCGCCACCGTCGGTGCAGAGAACGCGTCGGGCTACCAGCTGGCGGCCGACGAGCCGGTCATGGCGATCGGTGGTTTCAACGGCACCGATCCCTCGCCCACGCTGGCGCAGTTCGAGGCCTACGTCCGGGCCGGTGACATCCACTACTTCATCGCCAGCGAATCGGGCGGGTTCGGTGCCGCGCAGGGCGGCAGCGGCGACGCCACCGAGATCACCCGATGGGTCGAGTCGCACTTCACCTCGACCACGATCGGCGGTACGACGGTCTACGACCTGACCTCATCGACCTCGACCTCGGCGGCGCCGACGGAGTCCGCGTCGACGTGACCGCTGCCGGCGGTGAAGGCGGCTGCGGTTGCTGCGGACGGAACGAGCCGACCTATCGTCAGCCGCATGATCTGTATCCAGTTGTCCTTCAATGAGTCTCAGGCCCGTCTGGACGCCCGTCCGGCTCACCGAGACCGGCTCGCCGCGCTCCACGCCGAAGGGCGGCTGCTGGCGGCCGGCCCGTGGTCGGACGACTCCGGCGCGCTGATCGTTCTCACCACCGGGGAAGCCGAAGCCCGCGAGATCATGGCCGCGGACCCCTTCTACTCCACGCCGGGCGTCACGGTTGCCGCGGTTCGCGAGTGGAACCCGGTCGTCGGACCGGCGCCCGTCTGAGCCCGACGGCGACCGCCGCACGCCGGTCGCCTGGCCTCGTCGTACCGCGGGTCTACGGATTTCTACGTTGCAATAGTAAAACGCTAGATCAGCCTAGACATTGCTAGAATCCTGACATGGACCCGGTGCGGAACCCGTATGCGCCGGGCGCCGGCCGGATCCCGGCCGCCTTGGTCGGCCGCGACGCCGAGCTGCTCGAGTGGCGGGTAGCGGTCCAGCGCCTTCAGATCGGGCGCTCGGCCCGGCCCTGCGTCCTCTACGGCCTTCGCGGGGTGGGCAAGACCGTTCTGCTCAGCGTGTTCCATCGAGAGGCATCCGCCAGCGGGTGGATCACCGCGCAGGTCGAGGCAGGGGCGGGCAAGCCGCTGCGTGCCGCCCTTGCCGATGCGCTGCACGCGCCGCTGTCCGATCTGGCCCGGCCCAGTGCCGGCAAGCGGCTGCTGCAGGGCCTGAAGACTGCGCTGAGCTTCCGTGCCTCCGTCGATGCCACCGGGACGTGGAGTTTCGGCCTGGACCTGACGGAGAGCGCGGGCGGCGGTGCGGACACCGGATCGTTCGAGACCGACCTGACCAAGCTCGTGCGCGACCTTTCCGCCGCTGCGGCCGAGGAGGGCGTCGGCCTTGCGGTCCTCATCGACGAGGCTCAGGACCTGACCGCCGACGAGCTCACCGCGATCTGCGCGACGGCCCACCTCGCGAGCCAGAACTCATGGCCGTGCCTGTTCGCTCTCGCCGGACTGCCCAACCTGCCGCGCGTCCTCGCCGAGGCGAAGTCCTACGCCGAACGGCTGTTCCGCTTCATGCGGATCGAAGAGCTGGCACCGGAACTCGCTCGTGAAGCGCTGGTCGAACCATCGGTCGCCGAGGGTGTCAGCTGGGATCAGGACGCTGTCGACCTCATCCTGCGCGCGGCGGCGGGCTATCCGTACTTCCTGCAGCAGTACGGCCAGGAGACGTGGGCGGAAGCGGCCGAGCCGCACGTCACGCTGGCCGACGCGCGCGTCGGCGCAGCCCGCGGCCGCGCGGCGCTCGACGACGGCTTCTTCCGCGCGCGCTGGGACCGCGCGACGCGCGCCGAGCAGCAGTACATGCGCGCCCTCGCCGTCGATGGTGACCTTGCGGCGAGCTCGAGCGAAGTGGCTCGCCGCCTCGGCCGGGCACCGACCAGCTTCGGCCCGGCGCGAGCGAGCCTGATCTCGAAAGGCCTCATCTACGCGCCGGAGCACGGCGTGATCGCCTTCACCGTTCCGGGCATGGCCGAGTTCATCCAGCGCCAAGCCGAACCGTAACGCGCGCACACCGGCCGGCCGCCCGTTTCAGCACCCAACCGGGCTGCGGTGCGAGCCCGTTGAGCGTGAGATCGGCTCACACGACGAGTCAACCGACCTGGTTGTGTGCAGAAGCGTGCAGAGATATGCGCCTCGGACCAGCCTCTAGAGTCGACTCATGGCTAACCGCCTTGCCTCTGCGACGAGTCCGTATCTGTTGCAGCACAAGGACAATCCGGTCGACTGGTGGCCGTGGTCCGACGACGCGTTCGCCGCTGCGGTACGTCGTGAACTGCCGATCCTGCTGAGCGTCGGCTACGCCGCGTGCCATTGGTGTCACGTGATGGCACACGAGTCGTTCGAGGACGAGGCAACTGCGGCGTACCTGAACGAGCACTTCGTGTGCATCAAGGTCGACCGTGAAGAGCGGCCGGACGTCGACGCCGTCTACATGGAGGCGACGCAGGCGATGACCGGCAGCGGGGGCTGGCCGATGACGTGCATCCTCACGCCCACCGGCGAGCCGTTCTTCTGCGGAACCTACTTCCCGCCGCGCGACCGGCCCGGGATGCCGTCGTTCCGGCACGTGCTCGAGGCGATCGTCGAAGCCTGGTCCACCAGGCGCGAGGAGATCGTCCAGGCCGGCACGCGCGTGGTCGACCAGCTGGCCGAGCGAGCGACCCCGCCGCTGCGTTCCGGTGAGATCACCGCCGAGGTGCTCGACGCCGCCGCGCTCGTGCTCTCGCAGGAGCACAACGACTCCACTGGCGGCTTCGGCGGCGCACCGCAGTTCCCGCCTTCGATGACGTTGGAGTTCCTGCTTCGCCATGCCGCCCGCACTGGATCCGCGCGCAGCGAGCAGATCGTTGCGATCACCTGTGAGCGGATGGCGCGAGGTGGCATGTACGACCAGCTCGCCGGCGGGTTCGCCCGCTACTCGGTCGATGCCGAGTGGGTCGTCCCGCATTTTGAAAAGATGCTGTACGACAACGCGTTGCTTGCCCGCGTCTATGCACACTGGTGGCGATTGAGCGGTTCGCCGCTCGGTCGCCGGATCGCCCTCGAGACCTGCGACTGGATGATCGCGGACCTGCTGACCGGCGACGGCGGTTTCGCTTCGTCACTCGACGCCGACAGCGATGGCGAAGAAGGCCGTTACTACGTATGGACGCCCGACGAGGTCGGCTTACGTGCGGCGGAGATCTTCGGCGTCACGGTCGATGGCACCTTCGAGCACGGCCGATCGGTTCCTCAGCTTCGCGCCGACCCGCAGGATCACGACGAGTACGCCGCCGAGCGAGCCCGGCTGCTGGCGCTCCGGATCACTCGCGTGCCGCCCGGCCGTGACGACAAGGTCGTCACCGCCTGGAACGGTCTGGCCATCGCGGCGCTCGCCGAGACCGGAGCTCTTTTCGGGCGCGCCGACCTGGTAGAGACCGCGCGAAGCTGTGCACAGATGCTGGTCGAGCGTCATCTCGTCGAGGGGCGGCTGCGGCGCGTGTCGCGGGACGGTTCGGTCGGTGACCCGGTGGGTGTGCTCGAGGACTACGGCGACCTCGCCGAGGGGTTGCTCACGCTCCATCAGGTGTCCGGGGAGCGTCAGTGGCTGGACATCGCACTGCAGCTGCTCGGCGTCGCGACCGCACACTTCGCGGACGAGGACGGCCGGTTCTTCGACACGGCGGACGACGCGCAGCGGCTGGTACGCCGGCCCCAGGATCCGACCGACGGCGCGACGCCGTCCGGCTTCTCGGCCGTGGTCGGCGCGATGCTGACCGCATCCGCGCTGACCGGCGACGCCGACCTTCGGGAACGTGCGGGCGTCGCACTCGGCCACGCCGCCGCGCTCATCCGGCGCTTCCCCCGCTTCGCGGGGTGGTCGGCGGCAGTGAGCGAGGCCCTGCTGGCCGGTCCGCTGGAGATCGCCGTCGTGGCGGCACCGGAGCTTGCCGCGCTGGCGCGCTGCGCCACCTCGCCCGGCGCGGTCGTGGTCACCGATGGGCAGTCTCCGCTGCTGGTCGACCGCCCGCCGGGGGCGGCGTACGTCTGCCGAGGCTTCGTGTGCGACGCACCGACAACCGATCCGGCCACCCTTGCGACCCGGGTCGGAGCGCGGCGAGCCGCAGAGACTACCAACGGCAGCGCCGGGCTCTAACCTTCCTGCATGGCCGACGGCTTGGCGCTCGCATGAGTGACCTGCTGGCGGCCTACCTCGACAAGCAGCGCGCCACCGGCGCCTACGACGAGGTGTTCGCCGCCGACGGTTCGCTGCGGCCGGCGTACCGCTCGGTGATGACCGCGCTCGAGTCGCTCTCGCTCACCGATCTGGCTGCGCGCCGCGGTGCGCTTTCGACCGCCTTCACCGACGCGGGCGTCACGTTCTCGCTGTCGGGCGAGGAGCGGCCGTTCCCCGTCGACGTCGTTCCGCGCCTGATCACGACCGAGGAGTGGGACCTGATCGAGCGGGGTGTCGCCCAACGCGTGCGAGCCCTGGAGGCGTTTCTCGCGGACGTCTACGGCGAAGGGCGCGGGTTCGGCGACGGCGTGCTCCCACGGCGGCTGATCACGACCTCACAGCACTTCCACCGCGCGGCCTACGGCGTGGAGCCGGCGAACGGCGTACGTGTGCACGTCGGCGGGATCGACCTGGTGCGTGACGCGGCCGGAGAGCTACGCGTGCTCGAGGACAACCTGCGGACGCCGTCCGGCGTGAGCTACGTGCTCGAGAACCGGCGCACGATGGCGCGGGTGCTGCCGGATCTGTTCGGCGGCGAGCGCGTGCGTCGCGTGTCCAGCTACCCGTCTCGACTGCTTGCTGCTCTCCGCGCGGCGGCGCCGGACGGCGTCACCGACCCGATGGTCGTCGTCCTCACTCCCGGCGCCTACAACTCGGCGTACTTCGAGCACTCACTACTCGCCAGGCAGATGGGCGTGGAGCTGGTCGAGGGTCGCGACCTCGTCACGCGCAATGGCGTGGTCTACCTGCGTACGACGGAAGGCGAGCAGCGCGTCGACGTGGTCTATCGAAGGATCGACGACGACTACCTCGATCCCGTGCACTTCCGCCCCGACTCGGTGATCGGCATCCCCGGCATTCTCGGCGCCGCTCGCGCGGGCACCGTGACGATTGCCAACGCCGTCGGCAACGGCGTCGCCGACGACAAGCTCACCTACACCTACGTGCCGGCGATGGTGGAGTACTACCTCGGCGAGACTCCGTTGCTGCGCAATGTCGACACCTACCGGCTCGAGGAGCCGGACGCCCGGGCGCACGTTCTCGACCATCTCGACGAGCTGGTGCTCAAGCCGGTGGACGGCTCCGGTGGCTATGGCCTGGTGATCGGACCGAGCGCGACCGAGCGACAGCTGGCGAAGCTGCGCCGCGACGTGCTCGCCGAGCCGCGCCGCTGGATCGCCCAGCCGGTCGTGCCGTTGTCGACCGCGCCGACGCTCGTCGACGGCGAGCTCGTCCCCCGTCATCTCGACCTCCGCCCGTTCGCCGTGAACGACGGGCATCGGGTGTGGGTGCTGCCGGGCGGGTTGACCCGGGTCGCACTGGTCGACGGCAGCCTGGTGGTCAACTCCAGCCAGGGCGGCGGATCCAAGGACACCTGGGTGCTCAGCTCGGCGGCCGACGTGGTCGAACGGCGGGCGGAGCTCGGCCGGCCGGCCTCGGGCGGCCCGCTGCACGTCGGGGTTCCGGCGGTCGCGCCGCACGTCGGCCAGGCCCAGCAGCAGCAGCAACAGCTGGACGCGGACTGATGCTCAGCCGGGTCGCCGAGTCGCTGTTCTGGATCGGACGACTGGTCGAGCGCGCGGAGGACGTTGCGCGCATGCTCGAGGTCTCCGTCGGCCTGTTGCTCGAGGAGTCCTCGGCCAGTGATGTCGAGGCGTGTCGCACCTTGCTGTCCGTCATCGGGATCACCGACGACCTCGACACCGAGTCCTTCACGACCGAGGTGGTTCTGGACCGGCTTGCCTACGACCCGGCCAGCCCGGTCTGGAGCTCGCTGGAAGGCGCCCGGGAGAACGCCCGAACCGTGCGAGAGGTCATCTCCTCCGAGATGTGGCTCTGCCTCAACACGACCCACAACGAGCTGCCGGCACAGCGCGCGCGGGCCCGGCGCGGCAGCCCGACGACGTACTTCAACTTCGTCAAGGAGCGAGCCGCGCTGGTCTCAGGTCTGGTCGACGGCACGATGAGCCACGACGACGGCTGGCGCTTTCTCGTCCTCGGCCGGAGCATCGAACGTGCCGACATGACGGTGCGAGCGCTGTCGCTGTACCAGGTCGTCGACGACAGCTCCAGCTCGGGCAGCGCGCTGCTGCGCAGCTGCGGCGCCTACGAGTCGTTCCTGCGGACCTATCGGGGAAACATCGACGCGCCGCACGCGACCGAGTTCCTGTTGCTGGACCGGCTCTTCCCGCGTTCGGTCTACGCCGCGGTCTCGACGGCCGAGCGCCGCTTGCTCGAGCTGATCCCGGCGTCGGGTTCGAGGCTGGGCGTCGCGGACGCCGGGCTGCTCGCCCTCGGGCGGACCCGTACCGATCTGGAGTTCACCCGCGCCGCGGACATCGCGACCGGTCTTGCCGACCGGCTGGACGAGATCCAGCGCGCCTGCGTGACCGTGACCGGCGCGGTGCACGAGCGGTTCTTCCGTGGATCCGCGACCGTTGAGTGGGTAGCCGGGGCGTCGTCGTGACCTGGCAGCTCGAGGCCGTGCACCGCACCGTCTACCGGTACGAGACGCCGGTGCAGTCGTCGTACAACGAGGCGCGGATGACCCCGACCACCGACCTGCACCAGTCGACGGTCAACGCACGCTTCGCGACGCTGCCCGTGGTGCCGGCCCGCCGGTACTGGGACTACTGGGGAACTCAGGTCATCGCCTTCGACATCACCGACCCGCACGACCGGCTCGAGCTGACCAGTACGGCGGTCGTGGAGACCGAAGCCGCGCACGAGCCGGTGCGGCAGGCGGGATGGGACGACCTCGCCCGCCCGGAGATCGGCGATCGGTTCGCCGAGCTGCTCGCACCGACGCCATACACCGCGGAGGACGACGAGCTCGACGCCCGCGCCGCCGAGCTGGTGGCGTGGCATGCCGACCCGGTCGACGCCGTTCTCGCCGCGGCTGCGTGGGTGCACGACTCGCTGAGCTACCAGTCCGGTGTCACCGGCGTGCACACCTCTGCCGCCGAGGCCTGGCAGGCCCGGCTCGGTGTCTGCCAGGACTTCGCGCACGTGGCGCTGGTCGTCCTGCGCGCTATGGGCGTGCCGGCACGTTACGTGTCCGGCTACCTGCACTCGCAGAAGAGCGCCGCGATCGGCGAGCGCGTGCGCGGTGAGAGCCATGCCTGGATCGAGGCCTGGACGGGTGAGTGGTGGGGCTTCGACCCGACCAACGACCAGCAGATCGGCGAGCGCCACATCGGAGTGGCCCGCGGGCGCGACTATGCCGACGTCGCGCCGCTTCGCGGCGTGCACTCCGGAGGTGGCGCCGCCTCGCTCGACGTCGAGGTCAGCCTGACGCGGTTGCGCTGATCGAGCCCGCCACCTCGAGCTCGTCCTCGAGCTCCTCTTCGAGGGTCGGCTCGGACGTGGGTCGTTGCGGCCGGATCGCGAAGGCGACCATGAGCAGGGTCGCGAACACGAGCGCGGTCGAGAACTCGAAGACCCGGTCCGCACCGGCGACGAACGCGTGGTTCGCCTGCGCGGCTGCGGACAGCCCCGCGGCCGCATGTGCCCGGGCGTGCCGGCTGGCCTCGCCGAAAACAGTGACGAGTACGGCGAGCCCCAGCGATCCGCCTACCTGCTGCACGACGTTGACGACGCCGGACGCAGCGCCCGCGTCCTGCGGCGCGACACCGGCGAGCGACGCGGTAGTGAGCGGAACGAAGGCGAGCCCGTTGCCGAGCCCGAAGATCACCAACGGGCCCAACAGCGAGGGGTACGTGCTCGACGCCGAGAGCCGGGTCAGCCACAGCAACCCGAGGGTTGAGAAGGCGATGCCGACGATCATCAGCGCACGCGGGCCGAACCGCTCGATCAGCACGCGCGAGCTTGCTTGCGACGCGGCGAACAGCACGACCGTGATCGGCAGGAACGCGACGCCGGTGCGGATCGGGCTGTAGCCGAGCACGTTCTGCAGGAACTGGGTGAGGAAGAAGAACATCCCCATCATCCCGGCGACCAGCAACAGCCGCGCCACGTAGGAGCCGGCCCGGTTGCGATCGGCGAAGAGCCGAAGCGGGGTGATCGGCGACTCGGCGCGTCGTTCCGTCAGTACGAACCAGCTCAGCAGGACGACGCCGATGGCGAACGCGGCGAGCGTCTCGCTGTCCCCCCAGCCCTCGGTGGCCGCGCGCACGAAGCCGTAGACCAGCGAAGCCATACCGATCGTGGACGTGAGCGCACCGATCAGGTCGAAGGTGCCTTCGTGGCGCGGCGTCTCGTGCACGACGATCCGCGCGAGTGCGACCACCGCGATCCCGATCGGCACGTTGACGAACAGCACCCAGCGCCACGAGACCCACTGGGTCAACATGCCGCCGGCGAGTAGGCCGACCGCGCTGCCGCCGACGGAGACGGCCGTGTAGAGCCCGATCGCGCGAGTGCGCTCGCGACCCTCGGTGAACATCGTCATCAGCAGGGCGAGCGCCGACGGCGACGCCAGCGCACCGCCGACGCCTTGCGCGGCACGTGCGGCGAGCAGCTCGGCCGGGTTCTGCGCGAAACCTCCCAGCAACGAGGCGACGGTGAACACCGCGATGCCGCAGATGAAGGTGCGGCGGCGGCCGAGGATGTCACCCGCGCGGGCGCCCAGCAGCAACAGACCGCCGAAGGTCAGGGTGTAGGCGTTGACGACCCAGGACAGGTTCGCGGTCGAGAATCCCAAGGCGGTCCGGATGTGCGGCAGCGCAATGTTCACGATCGTCGCGTCGAGGACGACCATGAGCTGGCAGGTGAGGATCACGCCGAGCACGAGAGTCGGGTGCGGGCGGGCCAGTCGGGCCCGCAACCCGGCCGGCGCCGGCGAGGTGGCGCGAGGGTCGGTGCTCACGAGAACTCCAGAGGCAGTACTGCTGATCCGGCGCGCGTGCGCCGCGGGGCGTTTCGATGCAGCGCTTGCGCGCCGCGGGTACGATCGAGAATGAAACGGATGGTTCCTCCGTTACTGTAGCGGAGGCTCCCTCCGGTTGGCAACCGGTTTTCGTGGCCGTCACCATCGCCATCCAACGCGCTGCCAGTGACATCACGGTGAACCCCGGATCGCGGTTCGGTGAGCCGCGGGTGAGGAGACGTCATGGTCACGACCCGGCCGATGCGCGTCGACGCCCGCCGCAACCACGACCGGCTGGTCGCAGAGGCCGCGGCGGTCTTCTTCGAGCGGGGGATCGACGTACCGCTCGAGGAGATCGCGCGTCGCGCCGACGTGGGCATCGGCACCCTCTACCGCCACTTTCCCACTCGCGACGCGCTGATCGAAGCGGTTTATCGGCGCGAGGTCGAGCAGCTGTGCGAGGCGGCCGACCAGCTGCTGGTCGAGTGCCCGCCGGGGCAGGCACTCGAGGAGTGGCTGCAGCGATTCGTTGCGTACGTCGCTACCAAGCGCGGCATGGCGATGGCGTTGAAGTCCGTCGTCGGCGCCGACTCGGAGCTGTTCGTCGAGACCCACCAGCGGATCCATGCAGCGGTCAACGGCCTGGTCGACGCGGGCGTCCGCGCGCACGCGATTCGCGCCGACGTCGACCCGATGGACCTGTTGCGCGCGGTCAGCGGGATCTGTCTCGCCACCGACCGTGCAGATTGGCGCGAGCACGCGGCCCGCTTGGTCGCGCTGCTGATGGACGGCATGCGCTACGGCGTCTGAGCTGCTCGCCCTTCCCTGAGCGCACCCTGTTCGCCCTTGGCGAACAGCCGGTGTCGCACACTCGTTTCCATGGTCTGATTACGTGTAATCAAGTAATCAGACAAGGCAGGTGCGAGATGAGCGAGCAGATCAAGGGCTGGCTGGCCGGACGGCTGCCGGCCGAGTGGTTCGTCGGGCCGGCGCAGGTGACGGTCGACCGCGACGAGATCCTCGTCGTCGGCGAGCTCGACGCGAGCGAGCTGAACCCGGCAGGCGACGATGCCGAGGCCCGGACCGAGGCGCTCGCCGGGCGGATTGCGCGCTTCCGTGAGCAGACCCGCGAGCAGCGGATCCAGATCGCACGTGAAGCCGAGCATCGCTTCGGCCGCAAGTTGGCTTGGGGCGCTCGATGCGGCGAGACCGAGCAGGCCTTCACGCGGCTCGCGGTGCCCGTGATGACCCGGCTACGGCAGCCGGAACGGATCGTCCTCGACACGTTGGTGGACGCGGGGGTCGCCCGGTCGCGGTCGCATGCGCTCGCGTGGTGCGTGCGGCTGGTCGGTCAGCACTCGGGCGACTGGCTCGCCGAGTTGCGCGCTGCGCTCGCCGACGTCGAGCGGTTGCGTGACGCCGGTCCGGAGGCCGCGGCTGGGTAATCCGCGGATGACCGGCCGCGTGGCGGGAATTACCGGACAAGCGTTATGCTTGGTGTCCTTTCCGGGTGTGCATTAACGGGTATGACGATGCCCGCCACGTGAGCGTCCAAGGAGTGTTCAATGACTGCCGTCTCGATCCCGGGCCTGGAAACCATGCCGACCAAGCACGCCCGGTTGGTCGCCTGGGTCCGTGAGATCGCCGAGCTCACCACACCCGATCGGGTCGAGTGGTGCGACGGCTCGGAAGAGGAGTGGGACCGCATCACCCGTCAGCTCGTGGACGCCGGCACCCTCATCCGGCTCAACCCGGACAAGCGCCCGAACTCCTTCTACGCGAAGTCCGACCCCGCCGACGTCGCCAGGGTCGAGAGCCGCACCTTCATCTGTAGCGCGAAGGAAGAGGATGCCGGCCCGACGAACAACTGGGTCGACCCGGCCGAGATGCGGGAGACGCTGAACAGCCGGTTCACCGGCTGCATGCGTGGCCGCACGATGTACGTCGTCCCGTTCTGCATGGGGCCGCTCGGCTCGCCGATCTCCGCGCTCGGCGTCGAGATCACCGACTCGCCGTACGTCGTGATCTCGATGAAGATCATGACCCGCATGGGCAAGGCAGCCCTCGACGCGATGGGCACCGACGGCTTCTTCGTGCCGGCCGTGCACTCGGTCGGCGCCCCGCTCGAGGAGGGCCAGGCCGACGTGGCGTGGCCGTGCAACTCCGAGAAGTACATCGTGCACTTCCCCGAGAGCCGTGAGATTTGGTCTTACGGCTCCGGGTACGGCGGCAACGCGCTGCTCGGGAAGAAGTGCTACGCGTTGCGCATCGCGAGCGTCATGGCGCGTGACGAGGGCTGGCTCGCCGAGCACATGCTCATCCTCAAGCTCACCTCGCCGGAAGGCGACGTCCGCTACGTTGCCGCCGCGTTCCCGAGCGCGTGCGGCAAGACCAACCTCGCGATGCTGCAGCCGACGCTGCCCGGTTGGAAGGCAGAGACGGTCGGTGACGACATCTGCTGGATGCGGTTCGGATCCGATGGCCGCTTGCACGCGATCAACCCGGAGGCCGGCTTTTTCGGTGTCGCGCCCGGCACCGGTGAGACGACCAACGCGAACGCGATCGCAACCCTGTACGCCAACTGCATCTTCACCAACGTCGCGTTGACCGACGACGGCGACGTGTGGTGGGAGGGGTTGACCGACACCCCGCCGGCGCACTTGACCGACTGGAAGGGTCGCGACTGGACACCCGGCTCGGACGAGCCGGCAGCGCATCCGAACGCCCGCTTCACCGCGCCCGCGTCGCAGTGCCCGACCATGGCGCCCGAGTGGGAGGACCCCGCCGGCGTACCGATCGACGCGATCCTGTTCGGCGGCCGGCGTGCGTCCAGCGTTCCGCTGGTGACCGAGTCCTTCGACTGGGCGCACGGCGTCTTCCTCGCATCGAACGTCGCGTCCGAAGGCACCGCGGCGGCGGAGAACAAGGTCGGCGAGCTGCGTCGCGACCCGTTCGCCATGCTGCCGTTCTGCGGCTACAACATGGGCGACTACTTCGGTCACTGGCTGCGGCTGGGCGAGGGCGCGGAGACCGACAAGCTGCCGCGGATCTACTTCGTCAACTGGTTCCGCAAGAACGACAAGGGCGAGTACGTCTGGCCCGGTTTCGGCGAGAACAGCCGCGTGCTCAAGTGGATCAGTGAGCGGATCGGGGGTACGGCGGACGCGGTCGAGACGGCGATCGGCCGGGTTCCGACGCGGGACTCGCTCGACCTGTCCGGGCTCGACCTGCCCGAGGAGTCGGTCGAGCTGTTGCTGTCGGTCGACGACGAGACGTGGCGCGAGGAAGCCGCGCTGATCCATCCGCACTACGAGCGGTTCGGTGACCACCTGCCGGCCGAGCTCTGGGCCCAGCTCGACACGCTCGAGCGCCGGCTCGGTAAGTAGGGACCTCCGCTCAGAACTCCTGGCGTTACCGTGACCTCGAGGAGGCGGCCAGGATGGGCGTGCGGGCGCTGATCTATCGCGTCTACGAGCGACGACTCGAGCGCTCGTTGGTGGCTGCACCAAAGCCGCGCCACGTCGGCGTCATCGTCGACGGCAACCGTCGATGGGCCCGCGCCGCGGGTGCGCGCCACGTCAGCCAGGGCCACCAGGCCGGCGCGGACCACATCCTCGACCTGCTCGACTGGTGCACCGAGGCCGGTGTCGAGGTCGTCACGTTGTGGTTGCTTTCCAGCGACAACCTCGGTCGGCCCGAGAACGAGCTGCTGCCGCTGCTCGACATCATCGACGCGACCGTGACCGACCTGGCCGCCCCCGAGCGACCCTGGCGGGTGCATCCGGTGGGCGCCCTCGACCTGCTCCGAGACTCGACGGTGCGCGTGCTGAAGGAGGCCGACGAGACGACCCGCCGCAAGTCCGGGCTCGTGGTCAACGTCGCGATCGGCTACGGCGGTCGGCGGGAGATCGCTGACGCTGTGCGCAGCCTGCTGCAGGAGCACGCGTCGCGGGGCGCGTCGCTGGAAGAGGTGGCGAGCCTGCTCGACGTCGAGCTCATCGCGGACCACCTCTACACCCGCGGCCAGCCCGACCCCGACCTCGTGATCCGTACGTCGGGCGAGCAACGGCTCGGCGGCTTCCTGCTCTGGCAGAGCGCGCACTCGGAGTTCTACTTCTGTGACGCGCTCTGGCCGGACTTCCGGCGGATCGACTTCCTGCGTGCGCTGCGCTCCTACGCGCAGCGCGAGCGCCGGCACGGGGCGTAAACCGACCCCGCGATCCGGAGGGCTCGCCGCCGGACGGCAATGAGCGAATCCCGGGGATTTGTCCGGTCTCGGGGGATGATGAAACCGTGGCCGGCCGGCATCGCAAGCAGCATGCGGTGCGCCCGCATGCCCAGCACGGCCGCCATCGCAAGCCGCCGTCGCGGCCGCGCGCGGTGCTGCCGACCGTCGCGATCGTGGCCGTGCTCGCGGTCGGCGGCCTGGTCTTCGGGCGTGAGATCGGGCGAGCCATCGCGCAGGGTCAGCCACCGCGCGAGGCGGTCGTGACGCCGCGCCAGCCGCTCGTGGTTCCCTCCGTCGCAGCCTCGCCGGACCCGCCCGCACCGCCGGTGGCGACCAAGGCCCGCCATCGCCACCATCACCATCGCGTGCCTCCGCCGGCGCTTCGGCTCCGCGACGTGCACGGTTCGTGCTACGTCGAGGTGAGCCGGCACGGTCACGTGTTGACCAGACGAATCCTGCATCGCGGCCAGCGTGTGGTCGTGCGGCGCGGCGGTCTCGACGTCGTGCTCGGCAACGCCGGTGCGGTCCGGATCTCGACCCACGGCCACGCTTCGCGCCGGCCCGGGCCGACCGGGCAGGTCCGCACGCTGCACGTGCGCTGAGACGGCGAGCCGGCCACGACTGCTGTCCGCCGATCCTTCATTCGGCCGTTGCGTGTCGTACGCCGGAGCGGGGTCGTCGCCGACGTACCGTCGGCCGAGACGGCCGGCGTACGTGCCGGTCTCGCTTCGGAGGCCACGTGACCCCAGCCGTGACGAGCGCCGCATCCCTTCCCACCAAGCGGCGCAAGCCGCGTCGGCGCGTCTACGTCCTCGACACCAGCGTCCTGCTCGCCGATCCGTCTGCGCTGAACCGCTTCGCCGAGCACGAGGTCGTGCTTCCGGTGGTGGTCATCGCGGAGCTCGAGGCGAAGCGCTACCACCCTGAGCTCGGCTGGTTCGCGCGGCAGGCGCTGCACCTGCTGGACGACCTTCGGGTCAAGCACGGCCGGCTCGACGCTCCGGTGCCGATGAACGATGAGGGCGGCACGCTGCGGGTCGAGCTCAACCACAGCGATCCGTCGATCCTTCCGGCCGGCTACCGCCAGGTGGACAACGACGCCCGCATCCTCACCGTCGCGGCAAACCTCGCGGCCGACGGCACCGACGTCGTACTGATCAGCAAGGACACCCCGCTGCGGATCAAGGCGGCGAGCGTTGGCCTGGTCGCGGACGAGTATCTCGCCGGCCAGGTGGAGACCGGCTGGACCGGGATGAGCGAGCTCGACGTGTCCGGCGATGACGTCGACGCGTTGTACGCCGGCGACCCCCTCGACCACGAAGCGGCGCGTGAGCTGCCCTGCCACACCGGTGTCGTGTTGCTCTCCGAGCGCGGCCATGCGCTCGCCCGCGTCACCGCCGACAAGACGCTGCGCCTCGTGCGGGGGGATCGCGAGGTCTTCGGGATCCACGGCCGCAGTGCGGAGCAACGCATCGCGCTCGACCTCTTGCTCGACCCGGAAGTCGGCATCGTGTCGCTCGGCGGCCGAGCGGGCACCGGCAAGTCCGCGCTCGCGCTCTGCGCCGGGCTCGAGGCGGTGCTGGAACGCCGGCAGCACAAGAAGGTGCTCGTCTTCCGCCCGCTGTATCCCGTCGGCGGCCAGGAGCTCGGTTACCTGCCGGGCAGCGAGGCCGACAAGATGACGCCCTGGGCACAGGCCGTCTTCGACACCCTCGGTGCGGTGGTCCCTGACACGGTCATCGACGAGGTGATCGACCGCGAGCTGCTCGAGGTCATGCCCCTGACGCACATCCGCGGGCGCAGCCTGCACGACTCGTTCGTGATCGTCGACGAAGCCCAGTCGCTCGAACGCGGTGTGCTGCTCACCGTCCTGTCGCGGATCGGTCAGAACTCCCGCGTCGTGTTGACCCACGACGTGGCGCAGCGCGACAACCTCCGGGTGGGACGCCACGACGGTGTTGCCGCTGTGATCGAGGCGTTGAAGGGCCATCCGCTGTTCGCGCACGTGACACTGACCCGATCCGAGCGCTCGCCGATCGCGGCGCTCGTCACCGAGATGCTCGAGGACATCGGCAGCTAGCGTCGCCAGGATGCACGCCTTCGTCGAGCACGGCGATGGCCCCGGCGGTCGGTAGCGGACCGGGTGATCTCACCGCCGACGGCTGTTCGGTTGAGGTCTACGCGGCGCTGCCGGCCGGCGAGGAGCCGACTTTCATCGAGCAAGCGGTGCCGCCACCGGCGTCGTTGCTCGAGCTCGGGGCGGGCGCCGGTCGGGTGACTCGCTCCCTGCTCGAACGTGGCTACCAGGTCACCGCCGTCGACGACTCAGCGCAGATGCTGGCCCGGATCACGGGCGCGCACCAGGTCCTCGCGCGGATCGAAGCGCTCGACCTCGGTCGCCGGTACGACGGGGTGTTGCTCTGCTCGCATCTGGTCAACTCGCCGACCGCACAACGAGACGGGTTCCTCGCGACCTGCGCTCGCCACGTTGCGGCCGACGGATGCGTGGTGATCGAGCGGCACGAGCCGGCGTGGTTCGACACCGCGGCCGATTCCACCGTCGCGCTGGGTGGTGTCGAGGTCTCGCTCGGCGACATCTCCAGGCCAGGGCCAGGTCTGCTGTCTGCAACCGTGACCTATCGCATCGGCGGCCGGCACTGGACTCAGACCTTCACGACGGTGCGGGTCGACGACGACGAGCTCGCGGACTCGCTGCGCGGACACGGCCTCGTGATCGACCGCCGGCTCGATCCCGCGGGTCGGTGGATCCGCGCCGTCCGAGGATGACGGTGACTCAGGCCTGGTAGCTCTCCGGCCACTGCTGCAGCAACCACAGGTTGCCGTCCGGGTCGGTGAACGACGCGTAGAGCACGCCGCCGAGATCCTCGACGTCGCCGATTTCGACGCCACGGGACCGCATTGCCGAACGCGACGCCTCGATGTCCTGCACGACAAGGTGCAGGCCCTTCACCGAGCCAGGCGTCATGTCGGTGATCGGTCCCATGCCGGTGCCGAAGACGATGGCGCAGCCGGAACCCGGCGGCGTCAGCTGCACGACTCGCATGTCGGGAGTGACCTGGGTGTCATGCAGGTTGCCGAACCCCGCCTGCAAGTAGAACGCCAGCGCGCGGTCGACGTCGGATACCGGGACGGGCACGAGCTCGAGCTTCATGTCCGGCACCGCACCCGCGGCCGCTGAATCCGTCATGCGCCGACCGTATCCTCACCGCCGCGATCACGCCCTTGGCGGTGAGGATGCGATCGGCGAGCGGCTAGCTGGACGCTGCTCCCTGCGGATCCTGCAGCGTGTTGAGGTATCGCTCGACGCTGTCGAAGCTGGCCTCGATCCCGTCGTACTTGGTCATGTGGTCGCGGCCGGCCTGGTCGCTGAACACCAGCCGCCAGGTCAGCGTCGTGACGCCATCCGTCTCGCGGAGATCCATGGTCTCGACTGCCTCTGCATCGGGCCACCCGTCGAACTTCCACGTCTCGACGGTGTGGGTCGGCGGCTCGATCTCGAGGTAGGTGCCGCGGAACGAACACTCAATGCCGTCGTCGGTCACCATCACGTAGTGGTAGTCGCCGCCGACCCGCAGGTCGATCGAGCAGACCGTGACCTCTTCGCCGAACGGCGCGAAGGTCTTCCGCACGTGCTCCGGTTTGGTGAACACGTCGAAGACGAGCTGGATCGGAGCGTCGAACTCGCGCGTGATGAGGATCTCGAGGTCGCTCGGGAACTCGATCACTGCGGATCCATGCCGGGCTGGCGTCACTGTGCTTCTCCTTGTTGTTGGAGCTCCTGGAGGTAGTCATCCACGCGGTCGAGCCGGGCGTTCAGCGCTCGTTCGTACTTGGCCAGCCAGTCGTGGAACGGTCGCAGGCGGGCCGGCTCCACGCGGTAGAGGCGGCGGCGCCCGTCGGTGCGGCAGCGGACCAGGCCGACCTCGCTCAGCACGCGGAGGTGCTTCGACACCTGAGGCTGGGACATCGAGAGGTCCTCGACGATCGTCCCGACGGCCTTCTCGCCGGCCACCAGCGAGTCGAGGATGTCGCGCCGGCGCGACTCGGCGATCGCGTTGAACACGTCCGAGGTGGTCGCCGACCGAGGCATAGGAGCGACCGTATTCCGATATAGGAATATGTCAACCCCCGCCGGCCGGGTACCGGACGCCGGTCAGCCGCCCGAGCGACCGTGGGGGTAGGCCATCGAAAGAACGTCCAGGGCCTTGTCGAGATCGGCCTCGGTCAGCTGGCCCTCGCCGTCGCCGACGAACCCGAGGTCGATGACGGCCTGCCGGATCGTCGCGCCTTCGGCCAGCGCGTGCTTCGCGGCCTTGGCAGCGTTCTCGTAGCCGATGTAGCGGTTGAGCGGCGTGACGATCGACGGCGAGGACTCGGCGTAGGTCCGGCAGCGCTCGACATCCGCCGTGATGCCGTCGATGCAACGATCGGCCAGCAGCCGCGAGCAGTTCGCCAGCAGCCGGATCGACTCCAGCAGGTTGCGGGCGATCACCGGCAGCATGACGTTCAGCTCGAGGTTGCCGGCTGCTCCGCCGAAGGCGACCGCAGCGTCGTTCCCGTACACCTGCGCCACGATCTGGCAGACCGCTTCGGGAATGACCGGGTTGACCTTGCCCGGCATGATCGACGAGCCGGGCTGCAGGTCCGGGAGGTGGATCTCGGCCAGCCCGGCCCGCGGACCGGAGGACATCCAGCGCAGGTCGTTCGCGAGCTTGTAAAGGCCGGCGGCGATCGTTCGCAGCTGGCCGCTGGCCTCGACCAGCGCGTCGCGTGCGCCTTGCGCTTCGAAATGGTTGCGTGCTTCGGTCAGCGGCAGGCCGAGCCGCTCGACGAGCACCCGGATCACGTGGGCGGCGAACTTGGCGGGGGTGTTGATCCCGGTGCCCACGGCGGTGCCGCCGAGTGGTAGCTCGCCGATTCGCGGCAGCGAGGCCTCGAGCCGTTCGACGCCGTACCCGATCGCCGCGGCGTAGCCGCTGAACTCCTGGCCGAGTGTCACCGGCGTCGCGTCCATAAGGTGCGTGCGGCCGCTCTTCACGACGTCGCCCCACTCGTCGGACTTGCGGGCGAGCGCGGCCTCGAGGTGGCGCAGTGCAGGGATCAGCTCGGCGGTGATCGACTGCACGGCCGCGATGTGAATGGCGGAGGGGAACACGTCGTTCGAAGACTGCGAGGCGTTGACGTGGTCGTTCGGATGCACGTCACGTCCGAGCCGCTTGGACGCGAGGCTGGCCACGACCTCGTTGGCGTTCATGTTCGACGACGTCCCCGATCCGGTCTGATACACGTCGATCGGGAACGCGTCGTCGTGCCGGCCCTCGGCAACCTCGTCGGCGGCCGCCGAGATCGCCGTCGCGATCTCCGGATCGAGTACGCCGAGCTCGCCGTTGACCACGGCGGCCGCGGACTTGATCGCGCCGAGGGCCGCGATCAGCGCGGGGTCGATCGTGACGCCGGAGAGCGGGAAGTTCTCGACCGCCCGCTGGGTCTGGGCCCGCCAGAGGGCATCCTTGGGGACCTTTACGTCGCCCATGGAGTCGTGCTCGATCCGGTACTCCGCTTCACTCATGCCTGCATTGTCCCGCAGGCAGCACCTGATCAGATGTGGTGGTCGAAGTCGACCGAGCTGTAAGCGCGCAGCTTGGTCAGCTTGTGCTCGCTGTGGATCGAGCGGATCGTGCCGCTCTTGGAACGCATGACGAGCGAGTGGGTGGACGCGCCGCCGGCGAAGTAGCGCACGCCCTCGAGCAGCTCGCCGTCGGTGACCCCGGTCGCGACGAAGAAGACGTTGTCGCCGCGGACGAGGTCGTCGGTGTCGAGCACGCGGTTGAGATCGTGCCCGGCATCGAGTGCCTTCTGTCGCTCCTCGTCGTTCTGGGGCCACAGCTTGCCGAGGATGACGCCGCCGAGGCACTTCAACGCGCTCGCCGCGATGATGCCTTCCGGTGTCCCGCCGATGCCGAGCAGCAGGTCGACGCCGGTACCTTCGCGCGCCGCCA
>DATJSI010000055.1 GCA_035504215.1 Mycobacteriales bacterium | reverse complement strand
CGGCACCGGGTCGAGGTAGTCCCGCCAGTGCACTATCTCGCGATCGCGAATCGTGAGGACGGAGATGTAGCGGTTGCCGTACGGGGCACCGGTGGCGACGACGCTGCCCGCGGAGGCGTACTCGAGGACCACCGTTCCCTGAGCCGGGTCGTGGTGCACGGCCAGGTCGTAGCAGCGGTCGAGCACGAGCGCGGTCCCGTAGGGGCGGTACAGTTCGGCCACCGCGGCGCGGCCCTCGACCCGGCGCGGGTAACCGGGGACCGTGATCACGTACTCGAAGACGACGTCGTCGGCGAGCAGGTCGAAGAAGTGGCCCGGCCCGGCCAGCCCGTCAAGTCCCCGCTCGACGATGCGGAAGAACGGGTCAAGGGCGGCGAAGTCGGCCATCCCGTCGATAGGCGTCTTCATGACGACAGTTCCTTTCATCCCGGATGCGGTTACCCGCAATTAACGTCTGCATCGACTGCGGAGAGATCTATCCTGCCCTGGGATTCGTCAGGCGGGGTCCGCGCGCGACCGAGAACACGGTATCGACCACGCGCGCCGTACCCTCCTCGGGGTCGAGTGGCGCGCACCTGTCGGCGGGAAGCAACGGTCCGTTCGGGCTGATGTTTTGGATTTTTTCCGAACGGACCGTTGATTTCACGCTCTGGGGAAAATGGCATTTGGCCCCACAAAGCACTCGAATAGGATTGCAGGCGAGGCGGCCCGGAGCCGTCCGTGTTCACCTTGGCCGCCTTTGGCCGGCCGATCCCGGAGGTGTTGTCCTTGAGCTGTTCCGGCCGGGTCACCCGGGGTTCATGAAGAACCCATACTCATCCACGATGAGCTCGATGTTCCCGGGACTGTTGTTGTAGTACGAGACCTGTGCGCTGGTCCCGCCCTTGGCGATGACCAGGTTGGGCACGGTCTCGCCGGCCGTGAAATTCAGGTTCGAGACGACCGGCCGCGACTGGCCCGCCGGGTAGACGATCAAGTTGCCGTCCCTGGCCGGCGCGGTGACCGTCACGTTGTCCACCATGGCGGCCGCGGTCTGGCCGGCGTCGGTGAGGATGTTCATCGTGATCGCCTTGTCCGCAGCCAGCGCACTGCCGGTGGTCCTGGTGTCCAGTTCCCTGGTCGGGCTGATCGGGACGAAGCTGTCCGGAGAGCTCGATGAGAAGTACCCCTCCAGGTCAGCCACCATCTGCACGGTGCCGGGGGAAGCGTTGGCGATGTCCGCTACATCGTTCGTCAGCGCGACGATGACGAGGTTGGGGACGGTCTCGCCGGCCGAGAAGTTGAGGTTCGAGGCGTTCGGCTCGGGTGCGCCGTCCGGGAACGCGGTGAGGTGCCCGCTCTTCTGCGGCTCCGTTACCGTGAGGTTGATGACCGCGGCCGCCGCTCCCGCGGGCAGCTTCCCTGCCAGGTTGAGCCGCAGCACTCCCCTGGCCGCGACCGGTCCGTTGACGCCGGTCCCGTTCCTGGTGTCCAGGACGCGGGTCGGCGTGCCCGGCTGGTACCCGTACCCACCTCGCGCGTAGAAGCCCTGCAGGTCGGCGACCACCTCGACGGTGCCGGCGCTGTTGTTGTAGAAGGTCACCCGGCCGTCGCTGACCTGGACGGTGACGAGATTGGGCACGGTCTCGCCGGCCGAGAAGTTGAGGTTGGACACGATGGGGGCCGAGCCGGCCCCTGGGTACACGGTCAGGTCGCCGCTCCTGGTCGGTGCGGTCGCGGTGACGTTCATGACCACTGCGGACATGTCGGCTGCAGGGACGCCGTCGACTGTCGGGATCGACAGAGTCAGCTTGCCCTTGGCGCCGATCGGGGCGATCTTGCCGGTGCCGGTGCCGACGCGGGTGTCCAGGATGCGGTCGGGCGAAATCGGCGTGTAGTCCGCCCCTACGGCAATCTCGATATCGTTGGGGTTCACGGTGTAAACGCCCGCGGAGCGGTAGGTGTGCGAGACGCTGTTCGTGTTCACTACTTCGGCGGGCGTGCCATCGCCGAAGTTCACCACCTCGCTATAAAGGGGTCCGTTGGTGGGCCAGGCTGGGGTATAACTCACCGTCCAGGTGGCCGCAAGAGTCCCAGTGCTCGCGGCGCTGAAGCGGGTCCCGCTGGACGTGCCGCCTTCAAGCTCCATGGAACCGCGGTCGTCGTATCCGACGCCGGTGTCGGCCACGGCGGGATCGTCGCTCCTGGGGTCGCCGAACTGGTCGGTGGGCAATTCACCGGGGACATTCGAGTTGGCCGAGTCGATGGCGGGCGAGCCCGCCTGGAGCGGGTACCAGAAGGCATTCTGGCTGGGGAGTCGCGATGACGGTCCAGGCGTCTGGTTCTCCAGGTCGGGGTTGGCCACGATGTCGTGCGCGCCCTGGTCAGACGCCGTCTGGAAGGCGACGAGGCTGCGGTAGTTGGCGCCGCCCCAGTCGTACAGGGCCTCGCCAGCAGAGGGGTCGATCAGGTTGTAGTCGACGACCGAGTCGGCCTCAGAATCGGCCGAGACTGAGATGCCGGCGCCGGGGACACACGCGGTCCCGCCTGGCTGCACGATGTTGTTCTCAACGGTTACGCCAGTCGAGGCGCCCTCGACGGAGATCCCGCCAGAGCAGAGGGCACGGATGGTGTTGCCGGTGACGTCGGTGCCGGGGGCGCCGTTCACAAGCACGCCCCAGGTATTCGTCTCGTCAGGCTGGATGGAGTTACCGGTGATGACCACCCCGGAGGCACCTGGTTCCACCTCGATCGGGTTACGTCCCTCGACGGACATCCGGCTGACCGTGACGTCGCTGGTTGTGCCGTCAATTTCGATTGACGCGGTCGAGGCGTTTTCGTCGTCGGCGTAGCCGCCGTTGATGGTGATGTCGGACGACTCGCCGGTGACGTAGAAAGGTCGGGGGCCAGAAGCGCTGAACCCGTCAAGAACGACATGGTGCGCGCCGGAGATCGTGAGCGTCGCCCCGGTCGCGATGGCCTTGATGGACACGGACCCGATCGCGTCAAATGTAATTGGGGCCTGCGCGGTTCCCGAGACCGAGATCGTGGTGCCGGTGTAGTTCCCCGGCTCGACCACGACCGTCTGGCCCGGCTGGACGACGCTCGCGGCCTCCGCGATCGTGCAGAACGGCTCGCTCTCGCTGCCAGGGCCGCTGTCGGAACAGACACTGGTCTTGTTGACCACCTGGTTGTCGACGTAAAGGTCGGTGCCGGTGGACGGGTAAGGGGTGTAAGGGACAACCGAGGTGGCAGCGGCCGGGGTGGCCGTGGCCACGGCGGCGGCCGCTCCGTTAGAGGCGACGATTGGCACGACGATCGCGACGGTAGCGAGCCCGGCCGCGCCCACGGCAAGCCCAACGGACAAACTTGATCTGAGGCGCACGAGCTCTCCCTGGCAAGATGGCGGCAGGCCAACAGCAGCAGTTCAGGCCTACGCCCCGCTATCAGCTTGGGGGATCATATCGTCATTTGTGGAAATTGCACGATATATAGTGCCGGCTTGTTGGCACCGTGATCGCGCACTCCGACACTTGATCTTCGCGCTCACGGTTTCGCCATGTCGGTAGGTCCTCAGCTGGGCCGGCACGTCGGGGCAAGCGCCGGCGCGGGCATGTCTGGCGATGGCTCCCAGACCCGCTGGCCGACCGATGCCAGGCGCGCGGCGCGGGCCTGGAGTTTAGGACCGCGACCGCGTCGGCGAGCAGCGCGCGGAGCAAGGTAGAACCTTCATTCGTGTGCCTAGCTCCGCTTGATGTGTGACGCACCCTAGGTTTCTTTGTCCAGCGAAAGACCCGGCGTGACTGACCTTGGCATGCGCCGATGGTTTCGACTGTTCGCAATGGTTCGAAATCCACGCCACGCCTGAGTGGTCTTCGCGGGCCGGGCACGACACCTCAGTCAGCCCCTTCACCTGCACAAATGACTGTCGGCCGGAAGCAACGGTCCGTTCGGGCTGATGTTTTCGATTTTTCCGAATGGACCGTTGATTTCACGTTCCAGAGAAACCGCCCCCGCAGCAGCGCGCTCCGGGAATGCCGTACGGGCCGGCGCCGCGCCGGCACAGCGACACCGCGCAGAGCCTGCTCATCGGCCTCGGAGCGTTCATCATCGCGGTGATCGTCTTCGTTGCGGTGTCCGTCATCGCGCATACGGATCAGGGCACGCGCACCGTCGCCAGCGGCAACAGCCAAGCGAACGGAAACGCCCAAGGGAACGGAAACACCGGAGCCAGCGGAAACAACGCACCGGTGGGAACGCAGACCGCGCAGGTCGGCTCCGCCATCACCCTGGCCGGCCTGTCCGCCGGCGAGCAGGTGAGCAGGTGAGCAGGTGAGCGTCACGCGATCATCTTCGACTCGACTGGTCAGTCTTTCCAGACCGGGTTCGATAACGTCGTCGAATGCCAGTCGTTTGAGCCCGTGATCAACGTCCAGGTCGGCTTTTCCAGCGTCGGCTGCGTCGTCTGCGAGGTCCCGAACGATGTGAAGATCACCAAGGTACGGGTCATCCTCGATTCTGGTTACGGCCCGCAGACAGGCGACTGGACGATCGGAAGATCGGAAGATCGGATCAGTGAGATCCGGTGCCGTCTAGAAGTAGGTAGGTTCGCGGGGGACGTAGGGCTTTTCGAGCGCCGCGACCTCGTCGTCGGTCAGGTCGAGGTCGAGCGCCGCCGCGGCGTCCGTGAGGTGGCGG
>DATJSI010000054.1 GCA_035504215.1 Mycobacteriales bacterium | reverse complement strand
GTTGGCGTGACCGCTTCAGCACACAACGGGGTGCGACACGCCGGCGCAGATGCACGGCACGGCGCAGACAGCGGCGTGTCGGCCGGCGTTGTGTGCTGAAACGGTCCGGTGGCCAACCCGATCGGTAGCGCCGGCAGGTTCGGCGCCGGCGTCAGCCCGCGACCGGACGCAGGTAGGGCGCGGCGAGGACGAGTGCGGTCGCGTCGATCTCGGTCGTGGTACGGCCGAGGAACAGCCATCCCAGCGGGCCGAGGCGGGTGCCCGGCCAGGTGTGGCCGGCACCGTCCACGGTCCAGAGCAGCACCTCGTTGCCCGCGCCTTCGACGCCGTACGCCGTACGCGTCACGTGTTGACTGACCCGCTTGCTCGCGGGCTCGCCGACAACCCCGTTGGCCGCCGCCCACGCGTGCGCGGCATCGGGAACGGACTCGTACCACCGCGCGGTGTGCCCGCCGGTATACGGGTTGATCCGGTCGGCGGTTCCGTGGAAGGCGAACACCGGCACTGCGGCACCGATGCGCTCCACACTCGGCGCCCGCAGCCCGGCCACGGCAACGAGCAGGCTGACCCGCTCGGGGTGAACGGACGCGAAGTGACAGGACATGCGGGCGCCGCCGGACATGCCGGTCAGGCACACCCGCCCGCCGGCATCCGGATAGCGCTCCGCCAGCACGTCGCAGAGCCGTAACAGGTACCGGGTGTCGATGCCGGGATCCCACTCGTAGCCCCGCCCGATCGGCACCAGAGCCTGCGGGAAGACCATGGCCGCACCGGCCTGGTCGGCGAATCGGTCCAGCCGGCTCAGCCGGATCTGCTCCGACGCGACCGAACGCGTGCCGTGCAGCGAGAGCACGATCGCGCGCACGGGACCCGAGGGCGGCGCGAGCAGGAAACCGCGCTCGGTTCCGGCAACGTCGATGGTCTCCCGCTGCGCGGTCATGGCAACGGGTGAGCCCGGAAGAACGCCCAGATCAACGCGTCCGCGCTGACCGCCGTCGACTGTGGGCCGAGCTCCTTGGTGTAGATCGGGGGCAGGTGCGGGCCGCCCGGCCACTCGTGTCCCTCGCCGGAGATCGTGTAGAGCTCGACGGCCGCGCCGTCGCGACACCCGCTGTAGCGGGTGAGCGTCACGGTCGCTGCCGGGTGGCTGGTCTGCGCAGCGGACGAGCACCGGTCATGTCGCGACCAGTCCTTCGCCGCCTGCGGCACCGAGTAGGTCCAGTACGCCTGGCCGTGCCCGCCGTACGGATCGATCGGGTCCGCGGTGCCGTGGAAGGAGAGGACCGGCACGGCGCGCTTCGCCGGGCAGGAGGTCGGAAGCCGCAATCCGCTGACCGGCGCGACCGCGGCGAACACGCCCGAGGCGTCGCAGGCGAGCTGGCTCGACATCCGGGCCCCGCCGGAGAAACCAGTGGCGTAGACCCGAGACGGGTCGACGCAGTAGAGATGCTCGGCGGCGTGGACCAATGTGGTCAGGAACGAGATGTCGTCGGCCGATCCGGCGGGCACTGGAGTGCCGCCGTACAGCGGCACTCCGGGAATGTTCCAGTCGAAGCCGGACCCTTGCGGGATCAGCGCCTGCGGGTAGATCACGATGAAGTCGTCGGCGTCAGCAGTCGCATCCATCCCGGTGAACCCCTCCTGGCTTGCCGCGGTGCTGGCGCTGCCGTGCATGTTGAGCACGAGCGGAGTACGCCGGCTCGCCTGGTAGGTCCCGGGAATGTGCACGATCGCGGTGCGCATCCGCCCCGCCACGGTCAGCGTCAGGTCGGTGGACCCGTGCTGCACCGCCCGCCCGCATCCTGAGCCGGTCAGCGTTGCCGGGTTCACCGTGCTCGTGGCTGCCGGCGCGGGCGGCGAGCCGGCGTGATGACCGCCGCAGGACGCGACCAGCGGCACGGCGCAGAACAGTCCCACCCACGCGATCCGGCGCACCGCAGCCTCCTCGCCGCCCTCCCCCGGACCGCACCTCGCGGGTGAGCGAACACCAGCCCGCGACGCGGCAGCTCTTGTCGGTGACAGCATCCCGCACCCGCAGCCGACTACCGGATAGCGACGTGTGGAAGGCTCGGATGCATGACCGCGACCCCGGTCCGGCCCCGCAACGACCCGCGCCAGTACGACGACCTCGTCGCGCAGTGGTGGTTGCCGCGGGGCGAGTTCGCGATGCTGCACTGGATCGCGGCGGCGCGGACCCGGCACCTGCCGACAGCGTCCGGGCCCAACGCCTCGTTGCTCGACGTCGCGTGCGGTGGCGGCCTGCTCGCGCCGCACCTCATCGGCCGCGGATACCGCCACTTCGGTGTCGATCTCTCACCGACCGCAACCGCGACTGCGGCCGCGCACGGCGTGCTGCCGGTTCGTGGCGACGTCGTACACCTGCCGTTCGCCGACGAGTCCTTCGACGTCGTCGTAGCGGGCGAGATCCTCGAGCACGTCTCCGACCTGCCGGCGACGGTGCTGGAGGCCTGCCGCGTCCTGCGGTCCGGAGGCACGCTCGTCATCGACGCGATCGCGAACACCTGGTGGGGGCGGTTCTCCTCGATCACCGTCGCCGAGCGGCTGCCGGCCGGCCCGCCACCTCGGCTGCACGACGGCGCGCTGTTCGTCGACCGCGGGAAGCTGCTCGCCGCCGCGGAGCTTGGCGGGGTCCGGCTGCGGTTGAACGGCCTGCGCCCGTCGGCCGTGGACTATGCCATGTGGCTGCTTGGCCGGCGCGCGGCGGTGCGGATGGTGCGCACCCGGTCGACCGCCGGGCTGTTCCAGGCAGTCGGGACCAAGCACGGATGACGAACGTCGCGGCGCGGCCGCTCACCGGCGCGCAGGCACTGGCCGTCGCGGCGCGGCTCGCGCCCGGCTTTGCGCAGCGCGCCGGTCGTCATGACATCGAGGGCAGCTTCCCGGCGGAGGACTTCGACGACCTGCGCAGCTCCGGACTGCTCGGGCTGATGGTGCCGGCCCGCCTGGGTGGAGCCGGCGCGTCGTTCGCCGACTACGCCGAGATCGCCACGGTGCTGGGGGCCGGCAGCGGTTCGACCGCGTTGATCTTCAACATGCACGTCTCGGTCACGGGCGCGCTCGCGCTCACCGACGACGAGGTGGCCCGCGCTCTCGGCGTGCCCGAGACGTTCTTCCCCGCCCGCGACGACGTGCTGCGCGGTGCAGCGGACGGGCGCCTGTACGCGGTCGCGATGAGCGAGCGCGGTGCCGGGTCGAGGCTGTCCCAGGTGACCACGAGCTACGAACCGGTCGACGACGGCTGGCACATCACCGGGTCGAAGGCGTTCTGCTCGGGTGCCGGCCACGCGGATGCCTACGTCGTGGTCGCGCGCCGCGGTGACGCGATCAGCCAGTTCCTCGTGCCCGCCGGGCCCGGTGTCACGGTCGTGCCCACCTGGGATGCGCTCGGCATGCGCGCAACCGTCAGCCACGACCTGGAGCTCGACGTGACGGTGCCGGCGAGCGCCCTGCTAGGCCAGGTCGAAGGGCTCGCGGTCCTGCTCGCCCAGGTGATGCCGCAGTGGCTGGTCGCGTCGTATGCCGCGGTCTATGTCGGTGTGGCACAGGCGGCGCTGGACGCGGCAGCGCAGTACGCCACCGACCGCGGGCTCGGCCGGCTGCCGTCGGTGCGCTCGCGACTCGGACGAGCGGACGCCGCGGTTGCCTCCGCGCGCGAGGTGGTCCGGACGATGGCGCGGGCGGTGACCGATGCGCCCGGCGAGGCAGAGACCAACCGCTGGGTCTGGCGGGCCAAGCTGCTCGCCGGCGAGGCGGCGATGGAGGTCGCCGCCTCGGTGCTCGAGGCCTGTGGCGCAGGAGCGACCCGGCGTGGATCGGCCCTCGAACGGCTCTACCGGGACGCCCGCTGCGGATCGCTGCAGCCTGCGACCAGCGACGTCTGCGCGGACTGGCTCGGTTACGCCGTACTCGGCCTCGACCCGGAGTCCGACGCCGCGGTGCCGCGATGGTGAGGGCGCGATGACCCTTGCCGTCGTTGCCGGTCATGGGCATGCCCTGCCGCCGAAGATCGAGCACGCCGCGCTCTGGTCGGAGTTCTTCGCCGCGCACTACAACGGGAACCCCACGGCCGAGCGGGTCTGGCGGACCGCGGGCATCCGCACCCGCCATGCCGTCGTCGATCCCCGAGCCGAGGACGTCACGTCCTGGTCGACCGGGGCTCGGATGCAGCGGTTTGCGGTCGAGGCGATGCCGCTCGGCAAGGCGGCGGTCGCGGGCGCGCTCGCCGATGCCGGGGTCGACGCCGACGACGTGGGCATGTTCGCCGTTGCTTCCTGCACCGGCTACGCAACCCCTGGTCTCGACATCCTGCTGGCCCGCGACCTCGGCATGGCCGACGACGTCCAGCGCCTGCACATCGGCCATATGGGCTGCTACGCCGCACTGCCCGGTCTCGGTGCGGTCGCGGATTACGTCTGCGCGCGGGGGCGGCCGGCCGTGTTGCTGTGCCTGGAGCTCACCAGCCTGCACATCCAACCCGCCACGGACAACGTGCAGCAGATGGTCGCGCACGCGCTGTTCGCGGACGCATCGGCCGCAGTCGTCCTGAAGCCGCCCGGCGCTACGCACGGCGGCCGGCCAGATCTCGAGGTCGTCGACGTCGTTGCCCGCACGGACACCTCGGCCGTCGACCAGATGACGTGGGACATCACGGATCTCGGCTTCCGCATGGGGCTGTCACCGAAGGTCCCCGACGTGCTGGCGCGACACGTCGGCAACGTGGTCGGTGACCTGCTTGCGCGCAACGGGCTCGGCGTCGGCGACGTCTCCGGCTGGGCCATCCACCCGGGCGGGCGGCGGATCGTCGAGGTGGTCGCGGAGCAGCTCGGCCTCGCGGCCGAGGCGGTCGAGCCGTCGTACGCCGTGCTCAGCGAGGTCGGGAACTGCTCGTCGGCGACCGTGCTGCTCGTCCTCGAGCGGGTGCTGGCGAACACGCGGCTCGAGCCCGGTTCGCCGATCGTGATGATGGCGTTCGGGCCCGGTCTGACCTTGTACGCCGCGCTGCTGCGCGCGGGCGGAGCGCCGCCGCCGGCCTAGTGGTACTTGACGGTCAACGACGAGTGCTTGCCGGTGATCGAGCCCTTCACCGTGCCCTTGGCACCGGCGTAGCGGCCGAGCCCGCCGGTGATCGCGCCCGAGACCTTCGTCGTCGCCTCGCTGGTGATCGGGATTGCCAGGTGGCCGTACAACACCCCGCCCTGAAGCGACAGCGTCATCGAGCAGCTGATCTGGTGGCCACTGTCGTCGCACGTGATCGTCTCGTAGCCCGCCTTCTTGCCCTTGCGGTCGACGGTGTCCGCCTGGACGAAGGTCGTGCTGCTGGTGTTGACGAACTGCAGCCGGGTGGTCGTCAGCCGCAGGGTGTGCGAGCTGCCGGCTGCCAGCGCAGTACCGGCGAGGACCACCGCGATCACCGAGGCTGCGACGGCACCCGCGAGCGCGATCCGCTTCATTGGCCCGGGCCTCCCGTCGGACGCGCGAGTGCGCGGTATCAGCGTGCCACGTCCGGCGGTGTAGAAACGAACCCGTGTGCGGCCGATACGCCAACTCCCGCCATGACGGCGACCTGCTCAAGGACTTCGCCGTCGCGTCCGTGGTCGACCCCGAGCCGGGACCGAGCTGGAACATCGCTCCGACGCAGAACGCGAGGGTGGTGCTCGAACGCGTTGTCAGCGAGCAACCCGACCGCCAGCTGAGGACGCTGCGCTGGGGACTGGTCCCGTCGTGGGCGAAGGACCTGCGGATCGGCAGCAAGCTGCTGAACGCGCGCTCCGAGTCGATCACCGAGAAGCCGGCCTTCAAGGCGGCAGCCGCCCGCCGGCGCTGCCTGGTGCCGGCCGACGGCTACTACGAGTGGATGGCCACCGACGGCGGCAAGGTTCCGATGTACCTGCACGGCGAGGGCGTACTCGGCTTCGCCGGGCTGTACGAGCTTCGTCCCGACGTCGAGGATCCCGACCACTGGCTGTGGACCTACACCATCCTCACCTGCACCGCGCAGGATGCGCTCGGGCACATCCACGACCGCTCGCCGGTGATCGTCCCTCCCGACGTGCGCGACGCCTGGCTCGACCCGCGACTCACCGACCCGGCCACCGTGCGGGACCTCGTCGCCTCGATCCCTCCTCCCACTCTCGAGACCTACGAGGTGTCCACCGAGGTCAACTCGGTCCGCAACGACGGACCGCAGCTGATCGCGCCGGTCGTGGGCTGACCCGGCCGGCTGCCGGTTCAGGAGGCGATCCGCGCCGGCTCCGCTCGTGCGGACGGCTCGCCCGGCGTACCGAACTCCATCGTCCCGTCGTCGACCCGCCCGCAGCTGAGCATGATCACGTCGAACAGGTAGTTCATCCGCAGCCGCCACGGTGACCGCGACCCCGAGCGAGGGAAGCTGTCGATCGAGCGCGTGACGTAGCCAGGCGAGAACTCCATGAACGGGCGTTCGCTGACCGAGCCGTCACGGCGCCGCGGCGCGCACCACCTCGTGCCGGTCCTCGCCATGTGCCGCATGAGCCGCCACACATACGAGTAGGTCAGGTCGACCTTGAGGGTCCAGGACGCGTTCGTGTAGCCCAGCGCGAACGCGAGGTTCGGCACATCGCTGAGCATGATCGCCTTGTAGCTCATCGTTTTCGGGAGCTCGACCGGTCGGCCGTCAACGAACAAAGCGATGCCGCCGAGTGCGAGCAGGTTCAACCCGGTGGCGGCGACCACGATGTCCGCGTCGAGCCGGGAACCCGACGCAAGCTGCACACCGGTCGGCGTGAACGTCTCGATCTCGTCGGTCACGATCGACACCCGGCCGCCGCGCACCGCTTTGAACAGGTCGCCGTCGGGCGTGACGCACAGGCGCTGGTCCCACGGCTTGTACCGCGGCGACAAATGGGTGTCGTGGTCGAAGTCCGGCGGGAGCTGCTTCTGCGCGGCCTGCCGGATGATCGCCCTCATCAACCGCGGCGCGCGCTGGCTGACCTGGTAGCTCAGCATCATCCGTGCGATGTTGCGCCAGCGCACGAGCGAGTAGGCCACCCGCTCCGGCAGCAACCTCGACAGCCGTTCGGCCAGCCGGTCGACACTCGGCAGGTTGACGATGTACGACGGGGAGCGTTGCAGCATCGTGACGTGCGCCGCGGTCTCCGCCAGGGCCGGCACCATCGTGACCGCGGTCGCGCCGCTGCCGATCACGACCACCCGTTTGCCGGCGTAGTCGAGATCGGGCGGCCACTGCTGCGGGTGCACGAACGGACCCGAGAAGCACTGCCGACCGGGGAAGTCGGGCAGGTAGCCCTCGTCGTACCGGAAGTAGCCGCTGCAGACGAACAGGAACCCGCAGCTGAGCTCGCTGCGCTCGCTGCGCTCGCCCGTTCCGGCGTCCTCGGCCACGACCGTCCAGGTTGCCGTCGCCGACGACCAGTCGGCACTAATGACCCGCCGGCCATAGCGGATCCGGCGGTCGACGCCGCCCGCCCGTGCGGTCTCGCGGACGTAGTCGAGTATCGCCGGGCCGTCGGCGATCGCCTTCCCGTCGACCCACGGCCGGAACCGGTAGCCGAGCGTGTGCATGTCGGAGTCCGAGCGGATGCCGGGATAGCGGAACAGGCTCCAGGTGCCCCCGAGGTCCTCGCGCGCCTCGAGAATGAGGTAGCTGCGGCCCGGGAACCGCTCCTGGAACTGGTGAGCGGCTCCGACCCCCGACAATCCGGCGCCGACGATCAGCAGATCCACGTGCTCGGTCGGCACCAGAACATCATTCCACTTCCGCGTGCGCGGCCCGGAGCCTATCGTCGAGGCCGATGGGCGACGAGTACGGATTCGACCGCGAGCCCGAACTGCTCGAGGGCGGTTCGCCGGACGGCCACGGCCCGACCAAGCACCGTCCGGCGAGCCGATGGACTGTGCTGTTCGTTGCGCTCCTCGTGGTCGGCGGGGCAGTCGGGTACGTCGTCGGAACCGGGGCCGGCTCCGGTGGGCACCACGCGCGGTCGAGCCAGGTCGCCCAGCCCGGCGCACGCGGCGGCGCGACCATCCTCGGCGGGCCACCGCTGGCACAGACCGGCGCCACCTGCTCGGTGCAGCACGGCCATCGCCTGCAGGTGGGCATCCAGGTCAACAACGTCTCCAACCTGGTCTTCGACATCGTGGGGGTGCGCATCCGGCTGATGGTGCCCGGGCTGCGGGTGCTCCGCACGGCGGCCGGGTCCTGCGGGGAACGGACGCTCCCGTTCGAGCCGTACTCCAACGCCGTCGCGCCGGGCGGCAGCTCGATCTGGCTGACCGCCACGCTGCGGGTGCTGGTCCGCTGTCCTGCACCGGACCCGGTGCAGTTCCGCATCCGATACCGGCAAAACGGACAAACCCACAGCCAACTGCTGCCCGGGTTCGTCGATCTGGCACACGTGCCCTATAGCGGCTGCGCGGCGTCCTCGTAGGGCCGAATGCCCCAACCCCGACTCCTCCGGACAGGCGTGTGAGATCGGACAAGTTGCCGCCCGTTCGTGCCGACACATCTCATACGCCAACGACGGCACTGCACGCTGCTCAGAGGGGACGGTATGCCTGGGTCTCGCCCTGCCTCGAGCGCGCTCGAAGCCGCGGCGGCCGGCAACTCGGTCCTCGACCTGACCGAGATGCTCCAGCTCGTCGCCGACACCATCGTCGAGTCGATGGGCTTCGAGGTCGCGGTCGTCAACATCGTCGATGACGACGAGACCATGGTGGTCGCCGCGGTGTCCGGCCCGGACGAGGTGCGCGAGTCGCTGCTGAACCGCCGCCAGGGGCGCGACGGCTGGGCGAAGCTGGTCGAGGCGAGCGAGCCTTGGGGCCGGCTGCGCTTCCTCGATCACGCAAACTCGGTGGAGGACCCGGCCGACATCTTCTCGTGGGTTCCGGACATTCCGGTGTCCGAGGACCCGGATGCGTGGCACCCGGAGGACGCGCTGTTCGCGCCGCTGGAGTCCTCCGAGGGCGGGTTACTCGGCATGCTCTCGGTCGACGTCCCCCGCGACGGGAAGCGACCGGGACCGGCGACCCGCCGCGCGCTCGAGGCATTCGCGGTCACCGCGTCGCTCGCGATCCAGCACGCCACCCTCGCCGCGGACAGCCGGCGCGGCATACGACGCTTCCAGTCGGTCTTCGACACCAGCCCGGTGGCAATCGCCTTGCTCGACGCAGACGGTCGCTTCTCCAGCGTCAACGCGGCGTTCTGCGGCTTTCTCGCTCGCGCGCCGCACGAGCTGGTCGGCCACCGGCCGAGCGAGTACATGCACCCCGACGACGTGATCCCGGGCCGGTTGCTGACGATGACCGACCCGCGGAGCGGACACTCGATCGACTCCACGGCCGGGTTCCCGATGGAGTCGCGGTACCTGCTGCCGGACGGCACGGTCGTGTGGGGACGCCTGCATCTGGCGTCACTGGACAGCGTCGACGAGCCGAGCACGGTCATCGCCCAGGTCGAGGACGTCACCGACCGCAAGCGGGTCGAGGAACGGCTCGTGCAGCAGGCGCACTTCGACGCACTGACCGGGCTGCCCAACCGCGCGCTCTCGATGCTCCGCCTGCAGGAGGCGCTCAGCACCGACATCGCGTCGGAGACCGCGACCGCGATCTTCTTCTGCGACCTCGACCGGCTGAAGCTGGTGAACGACGGGCACGGCCACGCGGTCGGCGACCTGTACATCCGTGAGGTGAGCCGGCGGATCCGTGCCAGTGTTCGCGACACCGACATCGTCGGGCGGCTCAGTGGTGACGAGTTCGTCGTGATCGTCCGCGGCATGCGGACCAAGGCGGAGGTGATCGCCCTCGCCGGCCGGGTGGTCGAAGGCGTCCGCGCTCCGCTGCGGCTCGGCGGCGTCAGCTTCACCCCCTCGCTGTCGATCGGCATCGCCTACGGCGACCCGTCGACGACAGCCGATGACCTGCTCGCCCAGGCGGACACCGCGATGTACCGCGCCAAGCTCGAGGAGCGCGGCGCGTGGTACGTGTACGACCCGACCATGCGTAGCTCGGCGGCGGCGGAGCTCCAGCTGCGCAACGACGTCGGACCGGCGCTCGAGCAGGAGCAGTTCGTCCTTCACTACCAGCCGATCGTGCGGTTGTCCGACCGCCGCGTCATGGGCCGCGAGGCACTGCTGCGCTGGCAGCATCCGGAGCGCGGCCTGCTCGGGCCGGCGGACTTCCTCGAAGTCATCCTCGACAGCGAGTACGAGTCACCGGTGACCGACTGGCTGATCCGGCGGGCCTGCCTTGACGCCGGGCGGCACCAGGGATCGTGCCGCCGGGTGTCGGTGAACATCAGCTCGCTGCAGGTCGGCCGGGGCGACCTCCCGGATGTCGTGACCCGCTGCCTGGCCGAGTCCGGGCTGGATGCCTCCGATCTCGTGCTCGAGCTGACCGAGGACCGGCTGCTGTCGCGCACCGACGGCTCGGCGCTGCTCGACCGGTTGCGGGCCGTCGGGGTCTCCCTGGCCATCGATGACTTCGGCACCGGCTACGCCGGCCTCGGCTACCTTCAGCGCTTCCCGGCCATCGACATCGTGAAGGTCGACCAGAGCTTCGTCTCCGCACTGGGCAAGGAGCCGGTCAGCGAGCACATCATCCGTGCGATGGTCGAGCTCACCAAGGGCTGCGGGTTGCAGCTGGTCAGCGAGGGCGTCGAGACCGAGGATCAGGCGGCGCTGCTCGAGCAGCTCGGCGTACCGCTCGCGCAGGGCTACCTGTTCGGGCGGCCGGCGCCGAGCGCCGCGGCGCCGGCCGACGACGTCGCCGCCGCCGTCGGGCTTTAACCGTCGACATCGACCAGCTCCAGCGTCGAGCTCGCCGGCACGATCGTGATCCCACGTTCCGCCGGCAACGGCAGCGGACCGATGCCACGCACGGCCAGTGTCGTGCGCCGGGTGCAGGACGGACAGTCCGCGGAGAGCAGTCGACTGCCTCGGGTCCAATAGACGAACGACGCGGCGGGAATCGGGGCGGAGCAGTAGCGGCAACGCACCGAGCGGGCGTCGCCCGGCGTCACCCGGCTGCGGTCCGGCGGTGAACCTGCGGTCGCCGTCGCGCCACCTGCGGACGGCTCGGTCCGGTTGGTCTCGTGCATGGCGTCGCCACCTTCGTATCGACGTCAGCGGCGAGGAGAACAGGGTCTGGGAAGTTCCAGGCGCGCTCGTGTGCCGAAGTGTCGCACGGCCCACGCCGCGCGTGCGGACGAAGCCGCAAACTCGGGACCATGGTCCCGAACCCGGAGCCGGCCCGTCGTCCAGCCGGCATTGAGCGGCCGAGTACAGCTAGGCGCCGGTGTAGTAGCGGTCGGCGACCTCGAGCGCCTCGTCGAGCGCGCCGAGACCTTCGGCGACCTCGGCATCGGTGATCGTGCAGGGCGGGACCGCATGCGTCCGGTTGAAGTGGATGAACGGCCACAGCCCACGGTCCTTGCAGGCCTTGGTGAACTCCGCCATCGGCGCCGCCGCCGGCCCGGCCGCGTTGAACGGCACGAGCGGCTCGCGGGTGGCGCGGTCGCGAACCAGGTCGAGGGCCCAGAACACGCCGAGGCCGCGGACCTCACCCACCGACGGATGCCGTTCCGCCAGCGCCCGCAGCCCCGGTCCGAGCACGTCCGTGCCGATCCGGCGGGCGTTCTCGACGATGCCCTCCTCGCGGAAGATCCCGATCGATGCGACCGCAGAGGCGCATGCCAGCGGATGGCCGGAGTAAGTGAGCCCACCGGGATAGACGACGTTCTGGAACGACTCGGCCACCCGGTCGGACAGGATCACGCCGCCGAGCGGGACGTAACCGGAGTTGATGCCCTTCGCGAAGGTGATCAGATCCGGGGTGATGCCCCAGTGGTCGACGGCCAGCCACTCGCCACACCGGCCGAACCCGGCCATGACCTCGTCCGCGATCATCATGATCCCGAACTGGTCACAGATCTCCCGGACGCCGGCGAGGTAGCCGTCCGGCGGCACGAGGACCCCGTTGGTTCCGACCACGGTCTCGAGCAGGATCGCGGCGATCGTCTGCGGGCCTTCGACCGTGATCAGGTCGCGCAGGTGCGCGAGGGCGCGCTCGCACTCCTCGGCGTCGTCAGCGGAATGGAACGCGGACCGGTAGGTGTAGGGCCCCCAGTAGCGGACGATCCCGGGCATGCCGGGCTCCGACGGCCAGCGCCGCGGATCGCCGGTGAGCGCGATCGCGCCCGCAGTCGCGCCGTGATAGCTGCGGTAGGCCGCCATCACCTTGTGCCGTCCGGTATGCAGCCGAGCCATGCGGATGGCGTTCTCGTTCGCCTCCGCACCGCCGTTGGTGAAGAAGACCTGGTTCAGGTCGCCCGGCGCGATCTCGGCGATCAACCGGGCGGCCTCGCTGCGCGCGTCATTCGCGAACGACGGCGCGATCGTGCAGAGGTCGGCCGCCTGGGCCTGGATCGCCGCCACCAGCTTCGGGTGCTGGTAACCGATGTTGACGTTGACCAGCTGCGAGGAGAAGTCGAGGTAACGGGTGCCGGCGTAGTCCCAGAAGTAGCAGCCGGACGCGCCCGCGATGGGCAGCGGGTCGATCGCCGCCTGCGCCGACCAGGAATGGAAGACGTGCGCGCGGTCGTACTTGCGGACGTCGGCCTCGTCCAGGGTGCTGCCGGCCCGCGCCGGCATGAGCTCGGTCATCGCGTGCGGGGGAAGCCGAGGTCAACCATGGACTCGGCCGGATCCGGCCAGCGTGAGGTCACAACCTTGCCTCTCGTATAGAAGTTGATGCCCTCCGGCCCGTACATGTGCTGATCGCCGAACAGCGAGGCCTTCCAGCCGCCGAACGAGTAGTACGCGACGGGAACCGGGATCGGCACGTTCACGCCGACCATTCCCACTTGTACGTCGAACTGGAAGCGACGGGCCGTGCCTCCGTCGCGCGTGAAGATCGCGACGCCGTTCGCGTAAGCGTTCGCGTTGATGATCTCGATGGCGTCGTCGTAGCTCTCCGCTCGCAGGACGACCAGGACCGGACCGAAGATCTCATCGGTGTAGACCGACATGTCGGGCGTGACCTGGTCGAGCAGCGTGGTGCCGAGGAAGAAGCCGTGGTCCGGAAGCTCCGCCTCGCGGCCGTCGACGACGACCCGCGCACCGGCCTGCTCGCCGGCCGCGATGTATCCGGCGACCTTGTCGCGGTGCTCCTGGGTGATCAGCGGCCCCATGTCCGTGTCGGGGTCCGCGCCGTTACCGATCCGCAGCTTCGGCAGCCGCGCGGCGATCGCGTCGACCAGCCGGTCCCCGGAGTCACCGACCGCGACCGCAACCGAGATCGCCATGCATCGCTCGCCCGCCGCGCCGTACGCAGCGGAGACCGCCGCATCGGCCGCCATGTCGATGTCGGCGTCCGGCAGCACCATCATGTGGTTCTTCGCACCGCCCAGCGCCTGCACCCGCTTGCCGTTCGACGTACCGGTCTCGTAGATGTAGCGCGCGATCGGCGTCGACCCGACGAAGCTGATCGCCTCGACGTCCGGGTGGATCAGCAGCCGGTCGACCGCCACCTTGTCGCCCTGGACGACGGTGAAGACGCCGTCGGGCACCCCGGCGTCCTTCCACAGCTGAGCCAGGAACAGCGACGCCGACGGGTCCTTCTCGCTCGGCTTGAGCACGAACGCGTTGCCGGCAGCTATCGCGTTCGCGCACATCCAGAGCGGCACCATCGCCGGGAAGTTGAACGGCGTGATCCCCGCGACCACCCCGAGCGGCTGGCGGATCGAGTAGACGTCGACGTCGGTCGACGCCTGCTCGGAGAAACCACCCTTCAGCAGGTGCGGTACGCCGGTGGCGAACTCGACGTTCTCCAGGCCGCGAGCGACCTCGCCGAGGGCGTCGGAGAGCACCTTGCCGTGCTCCGCGGTGATGATCGCGGCCAGCTCGGTCTGCCGCCGGTGCAGCAGCTCCCGCAGCTCGAACAGCACCGCTGCCCGCTTGGACAGCGACGCGAGCCGCCATTCCTTGGCCGCTTCCTTCGCGCTCGCGACTGCCGCGTCGACCTCAGCGACATCGGCCAGGCCGACCGAAGCGGTCTGCTCGCCGGTCGCCGGGTTGAACACCGGCGAGGTGCGGCCGGAGCGGCTTGCCGTCTGCTTGCCATCGATCCAGTGCGGGATGAGCGTCTCCATGCCCAAGAGGGTACGGACCCCGGCAACCGTTCGCGACCGGCACGGTCCCGCCGAGCGGCGGCTCGATCTGGTAGCGCTGCGGATGTTACTGCTGGGTCGGGTCGGCCACGCGGGTGAGGAACAGCGGCGTGTGGGTCGCCGTGTCCTCGAGCAGCAGGAAGAACGGCCGGTCGAAGGTCAGAGTGGAGCCTCCGACGCGCGCCGAGGAGGCAATCGCGATCCCGGTCGCCGCGGCGGCTTTCGTGCCGCTCTGGTCCACCTTCATGACCACCTTCTGCACGACCTGCGAGATCGCGCTGTCTCCCGCGCCGAGCCCGGAGTAGTCGCCGCTGAGCGGCAGGCCCATCGCCGACAGGGTCTGCGTCAGCGGCAGGGTCTGCGCCAGGTCGAGCTTCGGCAGCACCACCGCGGCCGGCTCGGCGCTTCCACCGGTGAGGGCGGACAGCTGCTGGAGGCTGGGCGTCGCGCAGGCCGGGACGCCCGCGGGCGGCAGGATCGCCACAGCCTGCAGGTTGCCGACGTACGGAAGCACCGCGGAGGTCCACCCGTCGACCGCGCGGCTCGCGAACGACCCGTCCGGGTTGCTCATCATCTGCGCCTGCACCGGCGAACCCGACGCCGCGTGAAAGGTGCCCTTCGCCGCACTCGGGAACGGCTGCCGCCACTTCGCGTCGAGCACGACGGCGTTCGCGAGCACGGTCTGGGTGGAGCCCGGGAGCGGCTCACCGAACAAAGCCGGGATCATCCCGTGGGTGTCCTGGCTGATGACCGCGTTGATCGCGTTGGTGGCCTGCGGCTCCTGCGAGAAGTCGATCGGCCGCAGCCCCGCGTTGAACGCGGTACGCAGATCGTCGAGCACGTGCTGGGCCGGGGTGAGCCCGGGTTGTTCGAACACGTGGTTGGCCACCGTCACCTGAGGGACGGCGCCGAGGGCCTCGCCCTGGTCGTGCAGAGCCGCGACCAGCGCGGGGCTCCACGCCGGCAAGTGCAGCAGCCGACCGACCGCTGCCTGGGTGGCGCCGCCGGCGCCCGCGTCGAGCATCCCCAGCGCCAGGGCCGCGCTCGCCGGTGACAGCGTCACGTTGTTCTTGGGAGACGCGGCGCACAGCCGGTCGAACAGTGCAAAGCCGAAGGCGGTCTGGTCCGCCGCAACCTCAGCCGCCGTGACCGAACCGTGGTGCAGTGGTTCGAGCCGGCCGACCTGGACCATGCCTGCCGCAGGCGGCACCGACGCGCTGCGGTGCGACCCGCCCGAGCTCGACGCACAGCCCGCGACGCCGGTGGCGGCCACGATCGCCGCGGCGAGCCCGGCTGCCACCATGACCGGTCGCGCTCGGCGCCGACCCACCATCACCATTGCCCGTACCTTCCGATTCGTCCTGCTTGTTCGACGCTCCGAGAGGGAAACGGGTTCCGTTTCTGTCGGTGTGATCTGGCAGAATCAACGTCACAGCCTGCACGGATCCCAGCTGACAGCCGCCCTGAGGAGTGAGCGCGTGGCCGAGGACCGGGCACGCCACACCCTGATTCTGGTCCGCGACCGCTTCCGCGCCGTCCGCCCGCCGCGTTGGTGGCAGGAGATCGCGTTCATCGCGATCGTCTATTACCTGTACTCACTCGTTCGCAACGCCGTGCCGAGCCACGAAGCCGGAGCGTTCAACCGATCCCGCACGCTGCTCTCGATCGAGGGCCATCTGCACATCAACATCGAGCAGTCGCTGAACCACTTCGTGGCCGGTCACGACTGGCTGGCCTATATCTGCAACTACTACTACTCGACGTTGCACTTCATCGTCACGATCGCGGTTCTCGTCTGGCTCTACCTCAAGCACCCGTTGCGCTACCGGGCCATCCGATCGGTCCTCATCATCACGAACCTCGTGGCACTGATCGGCTTCTGGTCGATCGCGGTCGCGCCTCCGCGGCTGCTGGCGGGGTACGTCGACACCGTCGTGAAGCTGCACACCTGGGGCTCACTCGCCTCACCGGGGCTCGCGAAGGAGTCCAACCAGTTCGCCGCGATGCCGTCGCTGCACATCGGATGGTCGCTGTGGTGCGCCTTCGCGATCGTCGCACTCGCCCGCCGACCGTGGGTGCGCGTGCTCGGCGCGCTCTACCCGCTCGCCACGTTCTTCGTCATCATCGGGACCGCGAACCACTTCGTGCTCGACGCGGTCGGCGGCGCGGTGACGCTGGGAGTCTCGATCGGCATCCAGCGGCTGATCTCAGGCCGCCCCACCTACCGGGACGGCGCGATCGTCCTTCCCGACGGGCAGCCAGCTCAGGAGCTGATCAGCGTCTGACGCCGGCCCTCGGCCTCACCCGAACCGCCACACCGCACGCAGCTGGTGCAGTCCGCTGCTGCTGAGAGACAGCTCGACCTGGTTGTTCGGCCGGCGGATCACGGTGCCTCCGGAAACCGACAGGTACTGCGACCACTGCATGCGCAACAGGTAGTTGCCGGCTGACGGCACCTCGAGGGTCAGACCGGTGTCGGTCAGCCTGACCACCTTCGCCGGTGCGGCGATGATCGGGCGCGGCTGGTCGACCGTGTAGAGCTGCCAGTGCTGGTCGCTCCAGACCAGCTGCAGGTAGGGCAGCCCGGTCTTCAGCAGGGCCGCCTCGCGGGTCACCCCGTAGTCGAGCGGCACTCCTGTCGGCACCGCGATCGCTCCCACCGCGTTGCGGTTGAGCCAGGCACGGTAGGTCTTCGCGGTGAGCGGACCCCGGCCGTAGAACATCGGGTTGCGCACCTCGTCGATCTGGCGCTCCCACCCGCGGGCCAGCACGACCTTGGGAAGCAAATAGGTCGACGGCCAGTGCGTCGCGGTGTCGACGATCTCCACCCGATGGTCCCGCGTGACCGGATCGACCAGGAGCTGGTCGAGCAGCGGCGCGACGAAGGCACGGCTGGTGTCCTTCGCGGTGCTCGCGTAGAGGTCGTTGTGGAACTGCGCGATCGGAAGCACCGCGGCAACCGCGCCGGCGGCAATCATGAGATGGCGCTGCGTGAGCCGTGACGCCGCGACGATCGTTGGTGCGGCGGCGAGCACGGCGATCCGCGTCGCGTTCGCGCCGAGTGGCGAGTGCACGAAGAACACGCCCACCAGCATCGCGATCGTCACGCCCGCAGCGATCCTGATCCGTCGGCCGACCGGAGCCAGCCCGACGACGGCCGTCGTACCCACCGCCATGAACAGCGAGGACCTCGAGAACGGCTCGTACCCGGCCGCGCCTTGCGACAACAGCGCCACCAGGCCGAGGGCGGCGACCACGCCGGCACCGAGGCCGATCGCCGCAGCCCGGCGGCTCACGTCGGCGATGATCACGGTGACGGCTGCGACGAGCAGCAGGAAGCCGGCAACCGGGCTGGTGACCGTAGCGAGCGCAGCGAGCGCGGCACACAGCGGCACCGAGCCGCGCTCCAGAGCGAGCACCGCACCCAGCGCGACGACGCAACCCACGGCGAACGTCGTACGCCCGGAGGCGACATCGAGCGAGGCGGCAAGCACGAACGCGATGGCACCGGCGCGGGGCCGGACCGCGTCGCGCAACATCGGCACGACCACCAACGAGGTCGCCACGATCGACAGCGACCCGAGCCCGACCGCGCCGAAGACGCCCAGCAATGGCGGCGTGAGCAGGCTGTACTCCGCGCTCGGGATGCCCGAGTACCACCCCCACCAGAAGGCCACGAAACCGCTGCGCCGGAACAGCTCCTCTCGCGCGGTCTGGCTGGCAAGGTCGGCGGTGTGGGGGGCGAACGCCGCGTACAGCGCGGCGATCACCACCGCGACGAGGTACGGCGACCAGTCGGCGAGCCGTCGGCGGTCGAGTCTCACGAGGCGAACACCCGCTCGTGCACGCGGCGGGCCCGGCGGGTCGCCCGCTGGTAGTCCTCGCGCAGGTCGCCGGTGTGACCGGCCCGATAACCCATCGCCCGCGCGACCGAGGCGAGCGTGCGAGCATCCGACGGCAGGACGTCGGACGGTCGGCCCTGCGCGAGCACGATCGCATTGCGCACCCGGGTGGCGGTCAGCCAGGCCGCGCGCAGCGCGCGTTCATCGTCCTCGTCGAGCACGCCGGCGGTGCGCGCGGCCGACAACGCCTCCAACGTGGTCGTCGTACGCAGTGACGGAACGGCGTGCGCGTGCTGAAGCTGGATCAGCTGCACGGTCCACTCCACGTCTGCCAGCCCACCACGGCCGAGCTTGATGTGCATGGCCGGGTCTACCCCGCGCGGCAGCCGTTCAGCCTCGATCCGCGCCTTGATCCGGCGGATCTCGCGCACGGCAGAAGGATCGACGCCTCCATCCGGATAGCGATACCGGTCGATGACCTCGACGAAACGGTCACCGAGCGCTGGGTCGCCGGCGATGGGTATGGCGCGCAGCAGCGCCTGGCTCTCCCACGGCACCGACCAGCGCCGGTAGTACTCGGCGTAGGAGTCGAGGCTGCGGACGAGTGGGCCTTGGCGGCCTTCCGGCCGAAGGTCGGCGTCGACGAGCAGCGGCGGATCCGGTGCCGGCATCGCGAGCAGCCGCCGCAGCTCCTGGGCAACCTCGTGCGCGGCCGATGTCGCCGCCTGCTCGTCGTCGCCCAACGGCTCGAAGACGAACAACACGTCGGCGTCGCTGCCGTAGCCCTGCTCGAAACCCCCGAGCCGGCCCATGCCGATGACCGCGAGCCGCGCGGGTAGCTCGCCTCGCTCGGCGGCTACCTTGCGTTGAGCGGTCTCCAGCGCAGCAGCGAGGGTGCTCGATGCGACGTCGGAAAGGGCGCGGCCGACCTCGCCGACCTCGAGCAGGCCGAGCAGGTCGCCGCTCGCGATCCGCAACAGCTCGCGCCTCCGCAACGCCCGCACCGCCGACACCGCGCCTTCCCAGTCATCGCTTCGCCGCGCGACCGCGAGCAGCTCGCCGCCGAGCGCCACAGGTGCGCGCGGGCGGAGTTCGCCGTCGTCCGCGAGCAACGCGACCGCCTCAGGTGCCCGAGCCAGCAGGTCGGCGACGTAGCGACTCGTCGCGAGCAGCCGGGCCAGCCGTTGCGCAGTCGCGCCTTCGTCGCGAAGCACCCGCAGGTACCAGTGCGTCGTGCCAAGCGCGTCACTCACCTGGCGGAACGACAGCAACCCGGCGTCGGGGTCGGCCGCCTCTGCAAACCAGCCGAGCATCGCTGGGAGCAGCGTGCGAAGGATCGCTGCGCTGCGGCTCACACCGGCAGTGAGCGCCTCGAGATGGCGCAACGCGGCCGCCGGGTCGTTGAAGCCGAGGGCCTCGAGCCGCTCCCGCGCGGCCGCCTCGGACAGGCTCGAGTCCTGCACCGGCAGCCGCGCGACCGCGTCGAGCAGGGGCCGGTAGAACAGCTTCTCGTGCAGGCGCCGGACCTCGCGCACGTGGCCGTCGTACTCCCGCTGCCACTCCTCCGCGTCCCGGAAACCCATGGCCCGCGCCAACCAGCGCAGCGCCGCGGGACTGGTGGGCAGCAGATGGGTCCGACGCAAGTGCTGCAGCTGCAGGCGGTGCTCGACGCTGCGAAGGAACCGGTACGCCGCGGCAAGCCGCGCCGCGTCCTCGCGACCGACGTAGCCCCCTGCCGACAGGGCGGCGAGCGCGACCAGCGTCGACGAGCTGCGCAGCGCAGGATCGGTCCGGCCATGAACCAGTTGCAACAGCTGCACGGCGAACTCCACGTCACGCAGCCCGCCCGGGCCGAGCTTCACCTCACGCTCGACGTCGTCCGGCGGCAGCGTGTCGACCACCCGGCGGCGCATCGCCTGGACGTCGGCGACGAAGCCGGGCCGCCCGGCGGCCGCCCACACCATGGGCGAGACGAGATCGACGTAGGCGCGACCCAGCTCCGGATCGCCGGCGACCGGGCGGGCCTTCAGCAGCGCCTGGAACTCCCAGGTCTTCGCCCAGCGCTCGTAGTAGCTCTGGTGGCTCGCGAGCGTGCGCACGAGCGGCCCGGCCCGGCCCTCGGGCCGCAGGCCGGCATCGACCGGCCAGATCGCCCCCTCGGCAGTGACCTCCGAACAGGCGCGCATCAGTGCCGCGGCGACGGATGCGGCCTGCTGGTCGGCAGGTTCGGCGACGAAGACCACGTCGACGTCGCTCACGTAGTTGAGCTCGCGCCCTCCGCACTTGCCCATGCCGATAACCGCCAACCGAACCTCATCGCCGGCGCCGGTCTCGACCAGGGCCAGCCGGAGTGCAGCTGCGAGCGTGGCCTCGGCGAGATCGGCGAGCTCGGCCGCGACGTCGTCGACCTCGAGCGGGCCGGCAAGATCGCGGGCGGCCAGCCCGAGCAACCGCTGCCGGTAGGCCAGCCGCAGCGCGTCGTAGCCGTCGCGCCCGCGATGCCCCGCGATCGCCTCGTTCAGACCCTGCCGGAGCCCGAACGTCGTCGGTCGCGTGGCCGCCATGGCGTCATCGGCGAGCACCATCCAGTCGGCGGGGTGGCGCACGAGGTGCTCGCCCAGTGCCCGACTCGCTCCGAGTACGGCGAACAGCCGGCTGCGCAGGCCGGCGCGACTGTCGACCGCCGCCAGGAAGCCGGCCCGCTCGCCCGGGGCCAGCGCCTCCACCAGCCGGGCAAGGGTGGCGAGGGCTAGGTCAGGATCGGCAACCGCACCTAACGCGGCAATCAGGTCGGCGACCGTCGCGTGGTCGACAAGCCCGAGCACGACCAGGTTGTCCTGCGCCCGCGCGGCGTCGACGAACCCGGCCCGGGCGAGACGAACCTCCAGCGCCTCGGCTCGCTCGGGCACCGTCACACCGGGACAACCTACTGCGGCTGGTCCGTGCGCGGCCCGGACGAGCGCCCCCGGACGCGGGCTCAGCCGGTGATGATGGCGGCGAAGCGCCGCGCGATCTTCTCGCCCACCTCGGCGAGCCGGTCGGCGGCGAACGCCACCGGGTCGGCGATCGAGAGATCCTCGCCCTCTTCGACCGCCCAGGACCGGAAGATCTCCGCGGTCGCCTCGATGTGGAACTGCAACCCCCACGCCACCTCGCCGACGCGGAAGGCCTGCACCGGGTAGCGGTCGTTGTACGCGACCACCTCGACGCCGTCCGGTAGTGCGCTGACCGCGTCGTGGTGCCACTGCAGGACCGGCATGATGCCGGCATCGAGCAACTCGTCACCGCTGGGGACGACCACCTCGCCGAGCCCGATCTCAGGGCCGTTCCTGCCGTGCTCGACCGTGCCACCGACCGCGACCGCAAGCAGCTGGGCGCCGAGACAGATCCCGATCGTCGGCACACCGTCGTCGACCGCACTCGCGAGCAGCTCCCGGACCGACGGCAGCCATGGCGCGACGTCATCGTCGTACGCACCCATTGCCCCACCGAGGACGATCAGCGCGTCGCCTTCGACCGAAGGGGGCACGCGGTTGCCGAGGTAGGGGTGCGTGGGATGGACGTCGACACCGAACGCGGGCAGCCAGTCGGCAAGCAGGCCGAGCCCGTCACTCGGTCCGTGCTGGACGACGTGAACGCGTGCCATCGCAGGCCATCCCTACAAGACGGGTAGGTAACGAGTGAGCTCGAACGGCGTGACCTGCGCGCGGTAGTCGTCCCACTCGGTGCGCTTGTTGCGGAGGAACCAGTCGAAGACGCCCTCGCCGAGGGTCTCGGCCATCAGCTCGGAGCGTTCCATCGCGGCGATCGCGTCCGCGAGCGAGCCCGGCAGCGGCGGGATCCCCATCGCCCGGCGCTCGGCGTCGGTCAACGCCCACACGTCGTCCTCGGCTCCGTCCGGAAGCTCGTAGCCTTCCTCGATCCCCTTCAGCCCGGCCGCCAGCAGGACGGCATAGGTGAGGTAGGGGTTGCAGGCGGAGTCCGGCGAACGGATCTCGATCCGGGTCGAGTTGCCCTTCTGGGGCTTGTACATCGGGATCCGGATCAGCGCCGAGCGGTTGTTGCGACCCCAACAGACGTACGCCGGCGCTTCGCCGCCGCCCCACAGCCGCTTGTAGGAGTTGACCCACTGGTTGGTGACCGCGGTGTACTCCGGCGCGTGCATCAGGAGGCCCGCGACGAAGGCCCGCCCGACCTTCGACAGCGACAGCGGGTCGCTGCCGTCGTGGAACGCGTTGCGGTCGCCTTCGAACAGCGACAGGTGAGTGTGCATCGCGGACCCGGGCTGCTCCGCGAACGGTTTCGGCATGAACGAGGCGTACACCCCTTGCTCGAGCGCGACCTCCTTGACCACCAGGCGCATCGTCATCAGGTTGTCGGCGGTGCTCAGCGCATCGGCGTAGCGCAGGTCGATCTCCTGCTGACCGGGCGCCACCTCGTGATGGCTGAACTCGACGCTGATGCCCATCCGCTCGAGCATCGTGATCGCGTCGCGACGGAAGTCGTGCCCGAGGTCGTGCGGGGTCTGGTCGAAGTAGCCGCCGGAGTCGATCGGCGCCGGCAGGATGTCCTCCGGCGTCGGGCGCCCGCGGAGCAGGAAGAACTCGACCTCGGGATGCACGTAGAAGGTGAACCCGAGCTCCGCGGCGCGTTGCATCGACCGCCGGAGCACGTGCCGCGGGTCGACGTACGACGGGGAGCCGTCCGGCATCAGGATGTCGCAGAACATCCGGGCAGTGCCGAGGTGCTCGTCGCGCCAGGGCAGCACCTGGAACGTCGACGGGTCGGGGCGGGCCAGCATGTCCGACTCGTGCACGCGGGCGAACCCCTCGACCGCAGAGCCGTCGAACCCGATGCCCTCGGCGAATGCGCCTTCGAGCTCAGCCGGTGCGATCGCGACCGATTTCAGGAAACCGAGGACGTCGGTGAACCACAACCGCACGAAGCGGATCTCCCGCTCCTCGATGGTGCGCAGCACGAACTCCTGCTGGCGATCCATGCTCATCAGCGTAGGGCGTTTGTGTTACGGGCTGATATCGGCGCGCCAACGCGACGCCTACGCTGGAAGCGTGCCCAGGTTGCGGATCGCGCTGGCCCAGGTCAACACCACGGTCGGAGACCTCTCCGGCAACGCCGACGTCATCGTCGCCGGCACCAAGGCGGCGGCTTCCCGATCCGCCGACCTCGTCCTGTTCCCCGAGCTGGCTCTGACCGGCTACCCGCCGGAGGACCTCGTCCTGCGGCGGTCGTTCGTCGACGCATCGCGCGCCGCTCTCGAGCGACTGGCGGCCCGACTCGACGCCGAAGACCTCGGCGACATCGTGGTCGTGACCGGGTACGTCGATCGCTGCGCGGACGCCATCCCACGGGTCGGGCGACCGGCCGGCGAGCCACAGAACGCGGCCGCCGTCATCCACCGCGGGTCGGTGGTGGCGCGCTACGCAAAGCACCACCTGCCGAACTACGGCGTCTTCGACGAGCTCCGCTACTTCGTGCCCGGTGACCGGCTGCCGATCGTGCGCCTGCACGGCATCGACGTCGCCACGACGATCTGCGAGGACCTCTGGCAGGACGGCGGACCGATTGCGGTTGCGCGCCGCGCAGAGGCGGGCCTGGTGCTGGTCATCAACGGGTCGCCGTACGAACGCAACAAGGACGACGTCCGCCTCGAGCTGAACCGCACCCGCGCCGCGGAGGCGAACGCGACGCTCGCGTATCTCAACCTGGTCGGCGGCCAGGACGAGCTGGTCTTCGACGGCGACTCGATGATCGTGACGCCGGACGGAGAGCTGCTGCTTCGCGCCGTGCAGTTCGAACCGGACCTCGCGGTCGCGGACCTCGAGCTTCCGCCGGCTCGTTCCGATCTGGTAGGAGACATCGACGCGCTGGACGGCACGACGATGAGAGTCGAGCGAGTTGTCCTCGACTCCACAACAGATGTGGACCGGCCCTCCGTGATGTCCAGGGTCGCCGCACCGCTGGAGGACTGCGCGCAGGTGTGGTCGGCGCTCGTTGTGGGGACGCGTGACTACGTACGCAAGAACCGCTTCACCTCGGTCGTCATCGGGCTGTCGGGCGGAATCGACTCGGCCGTCGTGGCGACGATCGCGACCGACGCGCTCGGGCCGGGCGCCGTACACGTGGTCGGCATGCCGAGCCGCTACTCGTCATCCGGAAGCGTGCACGACGCCGCGGAGCTGGCCCGGCGCCAGAACCTGTCGTGGCAGGTCATCCCGATCGAGACGATGGTCGACGCCGCCGACAAGACGTTCGGCCAGACCGACGTCAGCGCGTTGCACGGCCTTGCCGAGGAGAACCTGCAGGCGCGGTTGCGCGGGCTCACGCTGATGGCGCTGTCCAACGAGTGCGGCCATCTGGTGCTGACCACCGGCAACAAGAGCGAGCTGGCGACCGGCTTCTCGACTCTCTATGGCGACAGCGCCGGCGGGTTCGCGCCCATCAAGGACGTCCCGAAGACGCTGGTCTGGGAGCTCGCGCGCTGGCGAAACGCGCAGGCGCTGAGCAACGGCATGATCGAGCCGATCCCCGCCGAGATCATCGACAAGCCACCGTCCGCAGAGCTCGCGCCCGGTCAGCTCGACTCGGACCGGCTGCCGGACTACCCGGTGCTCGACGCAGTGCTCGACGACTACGTCGAGCGCGACCTCGGCCGCGACGAGCTGGTCGCGGCGGGTCACGATCCCGCCGTCGTCGACCGGGTGATCCGCCTGGTCGACGCGGCCGAGTACAAGCGCCGGCAGTACCCGCCCGGCCCGAAGATCACTCCCAAGAACTTCGGCCGCGACCGTCGGCTGCCGATCACGAACGCCTGGCGTGAACCGGCGGAGTGAACCCGATTCGGTCCGGCCGGTGTCGAAAGCCAAACGCTGGGTTAGCCCTCGCACCGTTATGGGTGGCAGACTGGACGGGTAAGTCCGGGGACCCGAATGGGCCTCGAGACGAGGAGGACCAGCCATGACCGATGGCGGCATTTCGCCGTACGGCACCCCACGCAACAGTGCGGTACGCCGGATCCGGACCCACCACCTGCAAGCGCTCAAGGATCGCGGCGAGCGCTGGCCGATGCTCACGGCGTACGACATGCATTCGGCGTCGATCTTCGACGAGGCCGGCATCCCCGTGCTGCTCGTCGGCGACTCCGCCGCAAACAACGTGTTCGGGCTCGACACCACGCTTCCGGTCACCGTCGACGAGCTGCTGCCGCTGGTTCGCGCGGTCGTGCGGTCGACCCGGTCGGCGCTGGTCGTCGCCGACCTGCCGTTCGGCTCGTACCAGGTGTCACCCGAGCAGGCACTGCAGACCGCGGTCCGGTTCATGAAGGAGGGTGGCGCGCAGGCGGTCAAGCTCGAGGGCGGCCACCCGGTGCTCGGCCAGGTGCGCGCCATCGTCGACGCCGGTGTGCCGGTGATGGCGCACATCGGCTTCACGCCGCAGAGCGAGCACGGGCTCGGCGGATACCGGGTCCAGGGCCGCGGCGACGCTGCCGACGACCTGCTCGAGCAGGCGGTCGCCCTTCAGGACGCCGGCGCGTTCGCGGTCGTGCTCGAGATGATCCCGGTCGACGTTGCGGCACGGATCACGAAAGAGATCCGCATCCCGACCATCGGCATCGGCGCGGGTCCCGAGTGTGACGCCCAGGTGATGGTCTGGACCGACATGGTCGGCCTCAACTCCGGTCCGACGCCGCGCTTCGTCCGCCGCTTCGCCGACATCCGCAGCATCATCACCGATGCCGCCCGGGCGTACGCCGAAGCCGTCGTCGAGGGCAGCTATCCCGGTCCGGAGCACTCGTTCGAGTAGCTCGGCTCAGACGTCGGTGATCCGCAGACCTGCGTGTGCCTTGTATCGCCGGTTGACCGACACGAGGTTGGCGGTCAACCCCTCGACCTGGCCGGCATTGCGCAGCCGTCCGGCGTAGATCCCACGCATTCCGGCGATCCGCTCGACGAGGCGTTGCACGAGATCTGTCGAGGGTCGATCGTCACCGAGCACCAGCACGTCCGTATCGATGGTCTCGATCCCGGGATCGAGCAGCAGGACTGCACTCACGTGATGGAAAGCGGCCACCACCGTGCTGTCCGGCAGCAACGCAGCTGCCTGTTGGGCGGCACTGCCCTGGGGGACCGCCAACGCATAAGCCCCCTGCGCGTCGAAGCCCAACGGGTTGACGCAGTCGACGACGACCTTGCCGGCCAGGACGGGAGCGACCGAGCGGACCAGCGCTTCATGGCCCTCCCACGGCACTGCGACGACGACGACGTCGCCTTGCTCGGCTGCGATGTCGTTGGTCGCGCCCGTCACCAATGCAGGGTCGCTCACGGACTCGCGCAGCTGCAGAGCCGCCTGCTCCGCACGTGCCTGCTGCCGAGAACCGAGGATGACGCGATGCCCCGCCAACGCGAACCGGCGTGCCAATCCGCGACCCTGGTCGCCGGTTCCGCCGAGGAACGCGAGCCGGATGCTCTCAATCTCAACGGTGTCTGTCA
>DATJSI010000053.1 GCA_035504215.1 Mycobacteriales bacterium | reverse complement strand
CTCCCCGTCGTCGGTCGAGGTCAAGCACCGCTACCTGCCGGGCAGCGAGCTCGTCGAGGTCGGCGGCGACTGGTATGAGTCCATCCGGCTGCCGGGCGCGCGGGTCGCGCTCGTCGTCGGCGACGTCGCCGGGCACGGGGTCCGCGCCGCGGTCACCATGGGGCGGCTGCGCACCGCCATCCAGACCCTCGCCATGCTCGAGCTGCCGCCCGCCGAGTCGCTGCAGCAGCTCGACGAGCTCATGCAGACCATCGGCGCACGCGAGCCGCACTTCGCCACCTGCGCGTACGCGGTCTACGACGCGGTCAGCGGCGAGATCGAGCTGGCCGTCGCCGGCCACCTGCCGCCGCTGCTGGTCCACCCGGACGGCACCAACGAGCTGCTCGAGGTGACCCCGTCACCGCCGCTCGGCATCGGCGACGGCATAGTCGACACCCAGATCGTGAAGATCGAGGACGGCTCGCTGTTCGTGCTCTACACCGACGGGCTCGTCGAATCGCGTGACCGCGACATCTCCGAGGGCCTGGACCGGCTGCAGTCGGCCTTCGGTCCCGGCGCGCCGGAGAAGGACCTCGAAGACCTGTGCAAGACGGCGCTGGACGGCGTCTACGCCGACGCCAAGCGCGACGACATCGCGGTGCTCATCGCCAAGCTCAGGCGCATCCCCGAGGACCACCGGCAGTGCTTCCCGCTCGAGCCGGAGTTCACGTCGGTCAGCCACGCCCGGTCACTCGTCCGCGACCCGCTCAAGCGGTGGGGCCTGGAGGACCTGCTCCCGGTCACCGAGCTGCTCGTCTCCGAGCTGGTGACCAACGCGATCAGGTACGCGCCCAACGGTGAGATCAAGCTGCACCTGGTTCTCGAGCCGGAGTCGCTGGTCTGCGAGGTGCACGACTCCTCCCCGGCGCTGCCCCGCGTGCTCCAGGTCGACAAGGACGCGGAGAACGGCCGCGGCCTGCACGTCGTCTCCCAGCTCGCGCAGCACTGGGGCGCGCGCCGCACGCACAGCGGCAAGGTCGTCTGGTGCGAGCAGGCCGTCCCCGAGGAGCTGCGGGAGTCGATCGCGGCGGTGCAGTCGCGCGCCGCGGAGGACTCGCCGGACGAGGACACCGCCGCCGAAGGCGCGCCGGTCGAGGTTGTGCCGGTCTGAGCTGGTGCCGGCCGGCTGAGACGTGAAACACGGGACCGTTCGGGATAATAAATTCTTTTGACTTTCTTCCGAACGGTCCCGTGCTCCGAGTTAACGCCCGCTATTCGACCGTCACGCTCTTAGCCAGGTTGCGCGGCTTGTCGATGTCCCGTCCGAGCTTGTTGGCGGCGTGATAAGCGAGCAGCTGAAGCGGGACGTTGAAAAGGATCGGCTCGAGTTCCGGCTCCGCCTTCGGCAGCCGGATCGTGGCGTCCGCGAGGCCGTCGGGGATGCCCGCTGAGGTCACCGCGATGACCGGGCCGCCGCGCGCCTTGATCTGCTCGATCGTCGAGATGTTCTTCGAGATCAGGCCGTCGGCCGGGACGATCACGACGCTCGGCATGTCCGGCTGGATCAGCGCGAGCGGGCCGTGCTTGAGCTCGCCGGCCTGGTAGGCCTCGGCGTGCACGTAGGAGATCTCCTTCAGCTTCTGCGCGCCCTCGCGGGCCACCGGCCAGCCGCGGACCCGGCCGATGAAGAACATGTGGTCGGCGGTCGCGAAGCGCTTGGCGACCGTCGCGATCTCCTCCTCGGCGGACAGGATGTCCGCGACCTGGGCGGGCAGGTTGCGCAGGCCGTTGACGATGCGCTCGCCGTTGGCCGCGCTCAGGTCGCGCACCCGGCCGAGCAGCAGCGCGAGGAGCGCGAAGTTGGCCGCCATGTTCGTCAGCGCCTTGGTGGACGCGACCGCGACTTCCGGGCCGGCGTGCAGGAAGATGCCGTGACCGCACTCCCGGCCGATGGCCGAGCCGACGACGTTGACGGCGCCGATGACCTGGCCGCCCTTCCGCTTGAGCTCCTGGACGGCCATCAGCGTGTCGATCGTCTCGCCGGACTGGGAGACCGCGACGTAGAGCGTGTCCGGGTCGACGACGGGGCTGCGGTACCGGAACTCGCTGGCGGGCTCGGCGTCGGCGGGGATCCGGGCGAGCTCTTCGACGAGCGCGGCGCCCATCTGGCCGGCGTAGTAGGCGGAGCCGCAGCCGAGGAACTTCACGTTCTTGATGTTGCGCAGCTGACGGGCGTCCAGGTTGACGCCGCCGAGCTTCGCGGTGGCGAACCGCTCGTCGAGCCGTCCCAGCAGCGCCCGGCGCAGCGCGTCGGGCTGCTCGTGGATCTCCTTGCGCATGTAGTCGGCGAACTCGCCGAGCTCGTAGTCG
>DATJSI010000052.1 GCA_035504215.1 Mycobacteriales bacterium | reverse complement strand
GCTCGGTGCGGCCTTGCCAGCGGACAGCTGAGCGCCGGGTCGGGTTGGCGACGCGACTGGCGGCGTTCTCCTTCGCTTGCGTGCGCCAGCACGCGGCGCTCGGTGCGGCCTTGCCAGCGGACAGCTGAGCGCCGGGTCGGGTTGGCGACGCGACTGGCGGCGTTCTCCTTCGCTTGCGTGCGCCAGCACGCGGCGCTCGGTGCGGCCTCAAGTCCTCGCCGGCGCCTCCCGCGGTAGCGCGCCGATGGCCCATGGGTGGCGCTATGGCCCCATCGATGGGCCATGCGTGGCGTTGGTCGTTCCGACGGGGCACCGAACAGGGTTCGGGGTCGGCTGGTTAGCATCACATCACCGAGCGCGCACTACCGTCGCGCCAGCCTGGTGAGGTGCGACTGCGGCGTGGGCGAGCAATCCCCCGGTCTGCGGATCGCGCTGCTGTCCTATCGCAGCAAGCCGCACTGTGGCGGCCAGGGCGTCTACGTCCGCCACCTTTCTCGCGAGCTGGTCGAGCTCGGCCATCGGGTAGAGGTGATCAGCGGCCAGCCCTACCCGCGGCTGGACTCAGGACCGGAGTTGGTCGAGCTGCCCAGCCTGGACCTCTATCGCGAGCCGGACCCGTTCCGTACGCCGAACTGGCACGAGTTCCGGGACTGGATCGACCTCGCCGAGGTGGCGTCGATGTGGACCGGCGGGTTCCCGGAGCCGGTGACGTTCTCGCTGCGGGCGGCCCGGCTGGTGAAGGCGCGGGTCGCCGACTTCGACGTCGTCCACGACAACCAGACCCTCGGCTACGGGATGTTGTCGATCGCGGCGGTACTGCCGCTGATCGCGACCGTGCACCATCCGGTGAGCGTCGATCGGGTCGTCGAGATCCAGAACGCACCCAACCTCCGGCAGCGGTTGGGCAAGCGGCGGTGGTACCACTTCGTCCGGATGCAGGGCCGGGTTGCCCGCGGGCTGTCCTCGATCGTGACGGTCTCGACCAACTCCGCGGCCGACATCGTCCGCGACTTCCGGGTGGACCCCTCGGTCATGCGGGTCGTGCCGATCGGCGTCGACACGCTCACCTTCCGGCCGCCGGCCGAGCCACGAGTGCCTGGCCGGATCGTTGCGGTGTCGAGCTCGGACAGCCCGATCAAGGGCGTGAAGGTGCTGCTCGAGGCGGTCGCCAAGCTTCGGACCGGGCGGGACGTCGAGCTGGTGGTGGTCGGCACTCCCCGCCCCGAGGGTCCGGTCGCCCGGGCGGTCGAGGACCTCGGGCTCACCGACACCGCGCGCTTCGTCTCGGGGCTTTCCGACGAGGGCATTGCGGCTCTGCTCGGCTCGGCCGAGATCGCCGTCGTCCCCTCGCTGTACGAGGGCTTCTCGATTCCCGCGGTCGAGGCGATGGCGTGCGCGACCCCGTTGGTGGCCAGCCGGGCGGGCGCGCTTCCCGAGGTGGTCGGCACCGACGGGACCTCGTCCGTCCTGTTCGAGCCCGGCGATGCTGCCGACCTCGCCGACAAGCTCGGCGCGCTGTTCGACGACGACGAGCGGCGTAGCGCAGTCGGCGCAGCCGGCCGCCGCCGGGTCGAAGCCTCCTACACCTGGCGCGCGGTGGCGGAGGCGATGGTCGAGGTCTACCGCGACGCGATGGACCGCCGCGCCGCTGCGACCGGCCGGGCCGGCGCGTCGTGCTGACCGTCGACTTCGGTCGCTTCCCGGTGCGACCCGGCGACCGGGTGCTCGACCTGGGTTGCGGCGGCGGCCGCCACGCCTTCGAGCTCTACCGCCGTGGCGCAGAGGTCGTGGCGCTGGATCACGATGCGGCCGAACTGGCGGGCGTCGACTCGATGTTCCACGCGATGCGAGCGGCCGGCGAGCCGCCGCCTGCAGCGTCGGCAACTGTGGTGTGCGGTGACCTGCTCGCGCTGCCGTTTCCCAACGCCAGCTTCGACGCGGTGGTTGCGGCGGAGGTGCTCGAGCACATCCCGGACGACCAGCGCGCGATGGCCGAGATCGCCCGGGTCGTGCGCCCCGGCGGACGGGTGGCGGTCACGGTGCCACGCTGGTGGCCCGAGCAGGTGTGCTGGGCGTTGTCGAAGGACTACCACGACGTGCCGGGCGGCCATGTGCGGATCTACCGCGGCGACCAGGTCACATCGCGACTCGCCGCGACCGGGCTCGAACCGCTCGGCCAGCACCACGCGCACGCGCTGCACTCGCCGTACTGGTGGCTGAACTGCGCGCTGGGTCGCGAAAGCCTGCCGTCGCGCGCCTGGCACCGCATGCTGGTCTGGGACATCATGAAGGCCCCGCGCGCGACCCGTACTGCGGAACGTTGGCTGAACCCGTTGCTGGGCAAGAGCCTGGTCGTGTACGCCGAGAAACCCACCGCTGCGACCAGGAATGCCGATGTCGCGGCTTGAGGCATTCGATGCCGCCTCGCTCCACGCGACCGCTGCCTCGATCGCCAACGTGCAGGAGCCCAGCGGCGCGGTTCCGTGGTTCCCCGGTGGCCACGTCGATCCGTGGGACCACGTCGAGTGCGCGATGGCGTTGACGGTCGCCGGCTTTCTCGATGAGGCGCGCGCGGCCTTCGACTTCCTTCGGCGCACCCAGCGCGCGGACGGGTCGTGGCCGGCGAAGGTGACCGCAGGCGTGGTCGAGGACGCCTCGTTCGAGACCAACCAGTGCGCCTACGTCGCGGTCGGCGTGTGGCATCACCTGGTCGTCACCGGTGACGAGAACTTCGCCGAGGCGATGTGGCCGACGGTGCGCGACGCGCTCGATCTCGTCACCAGCCATGCGACCGAGCGGGGTGAGATCTCGTGGTCGGTCGGCGCCGACGGCCGGGCGCGCGACGAGGCCCTGCTGACCGGGTCGTCCTCGACCTATCACGCGCTGCGTTGCGGGCTCGCGATCGCCGACCGGCTGGACGCCCCACAGCCGGAGTGGGAGATCGCGACCGGCCGGCTCGGGCACGTGATCGCCGAGCATCCCGAGGCGTTCCTCGACAAGGCGCGGTTCTCGATGGATTGGTACTACCCCGTGCTGGCCGGCATCGTGCGTGGCGCGGCCGGACGCGATCGGCTGCGCAGCCGATGGGACGACTTCGTCATCTCCGGACTGGGCATCCGCTGCGTCGACGACGAACCGTGGGTGACCGGCGCCGAGACCGCCGAGCTCGTCATCGCGCTCGACGTGGTCGGCATGACCGATCGCGCGACCGAGGTCTTCCTGGATATCCAGCACCTGCGGACCGGGGACGGGTCCTACTGGACCGGTTGGCAGTTCGCGAACAACGTGAACTGGCCGGCCGAGCACTCGACCTGGACCGCCGCCGCGGTGATTCTCGCGGCCGACGCCCTGCTCGGATTCACGCCGGGCAACGCGGTCTTCGTCGGCGACGATCTCCCGGTCGGCCTCGGGCTCGGCGAACCTGCGTGCGGTTGCGCAACCCCGGACACCGCCGCGGTTCGACGCTGAACCCGGCTACGCCCGGCGCAGGACTCGCAGGCTGCCCACCTTGCGGACCTCGGTGAAACCGTCCTCGATCGCCGGTCGGTAGATCTGCTCGTACGGCGCCTGCCCTCCGTCGGCCGGCGCTTCAAAGACGTCGTGGATGGCCAACACCCCTTGTGGTGCAACGAATCCGGCCCAGCCGCGGTAGTCGTTTCGAGCGTGCTCCTCGGCGTGACCGCCGTCGATGAACAGCATCGCGATCGGAGTCGACCACAGCGCCGCGACCGCCGTACTGCGGCCGACGATCGCGATCACGACGTGCTCGAGACCCGCGTCGTGCAGCGTCGTGCGCAGGTGGGGCAGGGTGTCCATCAAGCCGGTGGCGGGGTCGACGAGGCTCGCGTCGTGGTGCTCCCAGCCGGCCTGGTTCTCCTCCGAGCCACGGTGGTGGTCGACCGTGACGACGGTGCCGCCACGCAGCCTCGCCGCGGCGCCCAACCAGGTCGCCGACTTCCCGCAGTAGCTCCCGATCTCGACGATGACGCCTTCCGGAGCCATTGCCCAGGCGGCGTCCCAGAGCGCCTCCGCCTCGTCCGCGGGCAGGAAGCCGCGCGCACGATCGGCTACCCGTCTGGTGTGGACGTCGATCCGCACCGCAGCGGTCGCCGCCGGGTCGTCCATCTGCCGAACCCTACGGCTCGACGAGTCGGCCGGCGGCGAGCGCCGAAGGTGACGGCCCGGCGATCAGCCCTTGCCGGGGATTGCGTTGCTCGTGACGTGCACGCCGGTCGCGAAGTCGACGATCTGTTCGGACGACCAGTTCAGCGCGGGCGGCGCCTGGATCACGACGCCGAACCCGGACGGCGTGGTGTAGGTGAGGCTGATGCCGTACGAACCCTGGTCGGTGACCACGCCGGCCTGACCGTTCACGGTGACCTTGGTGCCGTGCTTCGGCAACCCGTGGACGTCCGTGGACTGGGTGAGTACGGCGAGCTTGCCCACGAACGCGTCGGGATCGTTGTCGGTGGAGCCGTCGGGGTCGATCAGCAGGGCGTACTGCGTGGACGTCGACAGGAACCAGCCGGTCGGCACCTTGTCCACCGTGAACCCGGCCAGCTGCTTGCCGTTGTACGCGACCAGCCGCACCGGCGCGGTGTGATGCGTCGCGGGCGGCACCTTGCTGCTGCCGTGATGCGGCGTCGGATGCACCGCGGGTTGCCGATTGGCCTGATGTCCCGGCTTGGCGGCCGAGCCCGCACCGGCCTGGGTGAGGGCAACGGTGACCGCGATCGCGGCGGCGATGGTCGCGCCGGAGGCGAGCGAGCGGCGGATCGTCCGGCGCCGGTGGTCCCGGGTGAGCGCGGCGCGGCCGCGGGCGAGATCGGCGTCGACAACGTCCGGGGCTGGGGTGGCGTCGATGTCCGGCGCGACCCGCGTGAACAGTTCGGTCACATCACTCATGTCGATCCTCGATACGTTGGGCGAACGATGTCCTCGGCGTGCCGTGCTGCTACCGGTTCGCGCGGATCGGTGGGCAGGCCGGATGGGAAGAGAACGTCGGGGGTCAGCGCGCTGCGCAGCTGGGCGAGGCCGCGCGCGGTCTGGCTCTTGACCGTGCCCTCGCTGCAGTGCAGGGCGTCGGCGGTTTCGGTGACGCTGAGCTCCAGCAGGTGGCGCAGCACGACCGCAGCGCGCATCCGAGGCGGCAACGCCCCGAGCGCCGCGAACACGGCGTCGTCGATCGCGACCGGAGAGTCGATCGCCACCACGTCCGGCAGCTGCGCCTCGCTGCGTTCGTGGCGGACGAACGATCGGCGTCGGGCGTCGATCAGTGCGTTGGCGAGCGACTTGCGGGCGTAGGCGTCGACCGTCTCCGGGCGGATCCGGGGCCACCGGACGTACATCCGCATGAGCGCGGTCTGGACCAGGTCCTCTGCGGCGAAGCGGTCACCGGCGGCGAGGAAGGTCGCCGTGCGCAGCAGCCGGCCGCGGTTCGCTTCGACGTACGCACGAAACTGCTCATCCCGGCCGGCGCTGACCGCCCGCGGGTCGGATCCACCTCGCACGTCTGGTGTACGTGACCGGCGCCCGAACGGTTGCACACCGGCGACGGTACGACGCTTTGTGCACTGCTAGGGCCGGTCCACCACACAGCGCGAGGCCGGCAGGCCCAGCTTCGTCCGGAGCTGCGCGGCCAGCGTGCTGCGCGCGGTGTCCAGCGCGATGAAGTGGCTGTGGTTCGCGCCATAGAAGGCGTACTGCTTCCGTGCGGCCTTCAGCAGGTGGAGGTAGCTCCGAATGATCGAGAGGTACAGCTGCGCGGTGGGGGCGGCAGCAGGCGGGAACTGGATTCGCGCGACCGAGGTCATGAAGGTCTCGTCGGTGGTCCACTCGTCGCTCAGGTCGACGGGGTGCACGACATAGCCCTCGGAGATGAGCGACTTCGTGATGCTCGTCCACCCGACGTAGGCGGTGTTGAGCGCGGCGGCGTACGTTCGGGTGGCCGGCGAGGCAGTTGCCGGAACCGGAGTTCGGCACGACTGTGCGCTGGTGGCAGCCGGGCTGCTCCTGGTCACGAAGAAGGTCGTCCGCAGGCCGATGCCAGCCGCAGCGACCACGATCGCGACCGCTACGGCGATCGCTACCCAGACTGCGGCGCCGATCGGCCGGCTGCCCCCGGGTGGCGCACCCCAGGGCGGGCCGGGCTGGGTGGGTCCCCACGGTGGACCGGGTGGCGACCCGGCCCCCCACGGCGTGCCCGAGGCGGGAGCCGGCTGCGGACCGGGCGGGTTGCCGTGTGGGCCGGGCGGCGGCGAGCCGGGCGGAGCGTACGGGTTGGACACGGCGTGCCCCCTCGGCCGCTCGACGACAGTGCTGTCCGGATATCGACCGATTCGGCCGCCGGCTGAACGGGCCCGCCGTGCCCGATGCGGCTAGGTGCCGATCAGCGCGAGCTGGCGGGCCTGTGCGACCAGGCGACCGGTGGAGTCCCAAACGAAGGCCTGCTCGTCGAACCAGCCGCCCGAGACGAACTGCGCCTCGGTCGCGACCAGCAGCCAGCCCGGCGCCGGGATCCCGCGCACGAGCACGGTGAGCTCGACCGTCGGTGCCCAGCCGTATTTCTCCAGGTTGAACACGGTCGGCGGGCCGGCATCCGCGGCGAGCAGCAACGTACGCACGTCGGGCTCGGTCCCATCCCGAAGCCGGAACCAGAATCGCACCGCCGGCTCGCCGCTCGCCTGCGGGAACGGCGCAGTGGCCGGGTCGACGCGCAGCTCGGCGTGGTCGAACAGCTCGACATGGAAGTGCGGATTGCTACCGGCCGGACACTCTTCGGGAGGTGGCATCGGCGGCGCCGGGATCGCGTCCCACTCGATCACCGGGTCCGCGACCAGGTCGCCGCAGGTGACGAGGGCCTCGATGCAGGGCTTGCCGTCCTCCCACAGTGCGGCCCGGGCGGTACTCACGCGCCGGCCGCGCCGGATCGCCTCGGCATGCACCTCGACCGGTCCGGGAGATGGCGCCCGCAGGTAGTGCGCAGAGATCGCGAGCGGATGCGCCGCCTCGACCACCTCGCAGGCAGCGCGGGCGAGGATTGCCAGCGTGTAGCCGCCGTTCGGCTTGCCGACGATTGCCCAGCCCGGGTGCAGGTCGGCGTCGAAGACGCCGGTCTCACCGCGCCGCCGCAGCGACGTGACGTCGTCCCAGTCGCTCATCGGGAATCGCTCACCGATGCAGCAGGCCGGGTGCGAGCTCGGCCCACTCCTTGCGCGGCAGGCCGCGGCGGTCGTCGACGAGGACCTGTACCGCGACATGGTCCGCACCAGCATCGAGGTGGGCCTGGACCCGGGCGCGGACCGTTTCGACGTCGCCCCACGCGCAGATCGTGTCGACCAGCCGGTCGTTGCCGCCGTCGGCGAAGTCGGTGGCCTCGAACCCGAAGCGACCGAGGTTGGCGGTGTAGTTCGGCAGCCGGAGGTACGACGTGGTGTGCCGGCGCGCGATCTCGCGGGCGATCGCCGGGTCCTCGGACAGCACGCAGACCTGCTCAGGCACCAGCAGCTTGCCCGGTCCCAGGATCTCGCGCGCGGTTGCCGTGTGCTCCGGCGGCACGAAGTAGGTGTGCGCGCCGTCCGCCCGGTCGCGGGCCAGCTCGAGCATCTTCGGGCCGAGCGCGGCGAGCAGCCGCGGCGGGCGGCTGGCCGGCTGCACCGCTCGGTAGACGGCGTACCCGGCGTCCATTCCGTCGAGGTAGTCGCGCATGTACGTGAGCGGCCTGCGGTAGTCCTCGCCGCGGACGTCGAGCAGCGGCTTGTGCGACACCCCGATGCCGAGGACGAAGCGGTCCGGATAGGCCTCGCCGAGCGCGAGCTGGCCGGCGGCGGTGGCGAGCGCGTCGCGTGCCCAGACGTTCGCGATTCCGGTCGCGACGACGAGCGAGTCGGTGGCTGCGAGCAGGAGCTGCGCGGCCGAAAGCACCTCCCGGCCGACCGCCTCGCCGGTCCAGAGCGCGGCGTAACCCAGCGACTCGACCTCGCGGGCCGCCGCGCGCACGCCGTCCGCGCCGGCGTAGTCCAGCTGGCCGGTCCACACGCCGACCGGGCCGATCCGCGCCGCCCAAGAGGCGATGTCAGGGGCGGCCGCCGGTGCCTCGGTCGTCACGGGGCCCGACGCTACCCGGCGTTGCCGTCCTTCTTGAACCCGGCCGCGATGGACTGCATGGCCGCGGTGAGCTCACCCGGGATGACCCAGACGGTCGCGGCGTTGGACTCCGCGATCTTCGGCAGCGCTTGAAGGTAGGAGTAGGCGAGCAGCTCGGGGTCGGGCCGGCCGGAGTGGATCGCGGCGAAGACGGTGTCGATCGCTTTCGCCTGGCCCTCGGCGCGCAGGATCTCGCTCTCCCGGGCGCCCTGCGCCGTGAGGATCGCGGACTGCTTCTCACCTTCGGCGGTGAGGATCGCGGACTGCTTCACGCCCTCCGCGGTGAGGATCGCGGCCCGCTTGTTCCGGTCCGCGCGCATCTGCTGCTCCATCGCTTCCTTGATGGTGGCCGGCGGGTCGATCGCCTTGATCTCCACCCGGTTGACCCGGACGCCCCACTTGCCGGTTGCCTCGTCGAGCACGCCGCGTAGCTGGCCGTTGATCTGGTCGCGGCTGGTGAGCGTCGCCTCCAGGTCCATGCCGCCGACCACGTTGCGCAGCGTCGTGACCGTGAGCTGCTCGATCGCCTGGATGTAGTTGGCGATCTCATACGTTGCCGACCGCGGATCGGTCACCTGGAAGTAGATGACGGTGTCGATGCTGACCACGAGGTTGTCCTCGGTGATCACGGGCTGCGGCGGGAAGCTCACGACCTGCTCCCGCAGGTCGATCATCGGCCGCATCCGGTCCACGAACGGCGTGAGCAGGTTCAAGCCGGCCGAGCAGGTGCGCTGGTAGCGGCCGAGCCGCTCGACCACGCCGGCTCGGGCCTGCGGCACGATCCGCACCGACCGCACCAGGACGACGAGGACGAGGACCACCACGACGATGATCGCGATGAGTGCTGCGCTCATGGGTTCGCTCCGTTCATTGTCCCGATCGCCGGGAGGGTGGTCATTGCGCGGAACCCGGAATCGTCGTGGGATGCACGACGGCCGTTGCTCCGTCGATCGCGAGCACGTCGACCCACTCGCCGGCGGGGATCGACAGCGCCTCGTCGTAGGGACGCGCAGTCCAGGTCTCCCCGCCGATCCGGACCTGGCCGCCGGTTGCGGTGGAGATGTCGGTGAGGGCCATCGCGCGGGTGCCGATCAGCTTCGCCGTACCGGTCCGGATCGAGGCCGGCATGTGCCGGTGCCGGCGGGCGGCCGGCAGCACCAGCCCGAGCAGGAGGCCGTCACCGACGGCGAAGACGATGACCTGCCCGGCGAGCGGCGCGCCCAGCGCAGCCGCCACGGCGGCGAGGGTGGCGCCGCCGGCGATCATGCCGAGGACGAAGGTGAGCGTCAGCACCTCGGCGATGGCGAGCGCCGCCGCGAGGATCAGCCAGAAGACCCATGCGTCCACGGGCCGAAGCGTATTCCTGGGGTTCGCGGGTACGCCGGAGCCGATCGCATAGCCTCCGGCCGCGGCGTCTGCGACGATGGAAGGCAGGCGCCCCGAGACGCCCGCGCGGTCGGCCCGCCACACCCGGTCCGGCCGCGAGTCGGCACCGGCCCGACTGGCGATCCCAGTCGCGCGGGTGGGATGACGAGGAGTGATGCATGCCGCCGATGGCGCAACCGGACACGCTCACCGATGCGGCGACCCCGCTGCCGCCGCCGCAGCCGTCCGAAGGGCCGGACTTCGTCCAGCTCCTGACGCCCGAAGGCGAGCGCGTCGAGCACCCGCACTACTCCATCGACATCAGCGATGAGGAGATTCGCGAGCTCTACCGCGACCTGGTTCTGGTCCGCCGGATCGACTCCGAGGCCACCGCGCTGCAGCGCCAGGGCGAGCTCGGCCTGTGGGCGAACCTGCTCGGCCAGGAGGCCGCTCAGGTGGGCGCCGGGCGCGCGCTGACCGACCGCGACTTCGCGTTCCCGACCTACCGCGAGCACGGCGTCGCCTACTGCAAGGGCGTCGACCCGGTCACGCTGATGGGGTTGTTCCGCGGCACCAGTCAGGGCGGCTGGGACCCACAGGAACACGGCTTCGGCCTGTACACGATCGTCATCGGCTCGCAGACCTTGCACGCGACCGGCTACGCGATGGGGATGCAGCGCGACGGCGGCGACGGGGCTGCGATGGCGTTCTTCGGTGACGGCGCGTCGAGCCAGGGCGACGTCAACGAGGCGTTCGTCTGGGCCAGCGTCTTCAATGCACCGGTCGTGTTCTTCTGCCAGAACAACCAGTGGGCGATCTCGGAGCCACTCGAGCGGCAGACCCGGATCCCGCTCTACCAGCGGGCCAAGGGGTTCGGCTTTCCCGGCGTACGCGTCGACGGGAACGACGTACTCGCTGTGCTCGCCGTGGCCCGCGCCGCGCTCGCGCGGGCGCGCGAGGGCAGCGGGCCGACGCTGGTGGAGGCCTACACCTACCGGATGGGCGCGCACACCACCTCGGACGACCCGACTCGCTACCGGGTCGCCGCCGAGCTCGAGACCTGGAAGCTGAAAGACCCGATCGAGCGGGTGAAGGCCTACCTGTCCCGCACCGGCGCCGGCGACGCGGCGTTCTTCAGCGGGGTCGAGAACGCCGCGGACGAGCTGGCCGCCCACCTGCGCGCCGGCACCTTGGCGCTTGGCGATCCGGAGCCGCTGTCGTTGTTCGACCACGTGTACGCCGGCGGGTCGTCGCTGCTGGACGAGGAGCGCGAGCAGCTGGCCGACTACCTGGCGTCGTTCGCGGATGCGGGGCACTGACATGACGACGCTGACACTCGGCAAGGCGATCAACGAGGGCCTGCGCAAGGCGATGGAGGACGACCCGAAGGTCCTCATCATGGGCGAGGACGTCGGGCGGCTGGGTGGCGTGTTCCGGGTCACCGACGGGCTGCAGAAGGACTTCGGCGAGGATCGCGTCATCGACACCCCGCTCGCCGAGTCCGGCATCGTCGGCACCGCGGTCGGGCTCGCGATCCGCGGGTTCCGACCGGTCTGCGAGATCCAGTTCGACGGCTTCGTCTTCCCGGCGTTCGACCAGATCGTCAGCCAGGTCGCGCACATGCACTACCGCTCGGCCGGCAACGTCAAGGTGCCGATCACGATCCGGATCCCGTACGGCGGCGGCATCGGCGCCGTCGAGCATCACAGCGAGTCGCCGGAGAGCTACTTCGCGCAGACACCTGGCCTGAAGGTGGTCACCTGCTCCAACCCGGCCGACGCCTACTCGATGATCCAGCAGGCGATCGCGGCCGACGACCCGGTCATCTTCTTCGAGCCCAAGCGGCGCTACTGGGACAAGGCCGAGGTCGACACGGGCGCGCCGCCCGCCCCGCTCTGGAACGCCCGGGTCGCGCGCGAGGGGACCGTGGCGACGCTGCTCAGCTACGGCCCGAGTGTGCGGACCTGCCTCGAGGCGGCCGCCGCGGCGGCGTCCGAGGGCCAGGACCTCGAGGTGGTCGACCTGCGCGCGCTGTCGCCCGTCGACTGGGAGACCGTGTTCGCTTCGGTGCGCAAGACCGGCCACGCGATCGTCGTCTCCGAAGCGCCGGTCTTCGGCTCCATCGGCGGCGAGATCGCGGCCCGGATCAGCGAACGCTGCTTCTACTCCCTCGAGGCTCCGGTGCTGCGGGTCTGCGGGTTCTCGACGCCGTACCCGACCGCCCGGATCGAGGAGGAATACCTGCCCGACCTCGACCGCATCCTCGATGCCGTCGACCGATCGCTCGCCTTCTAGCCAGGACCAGACACCAGGAGCCGCCCGAGATGCCGACCTTCCGCGACTTCGCGCTGCCCGACCTCGGCGAGGGCCTGACCGAGGGCGAGATTCTCGCCTGGCACGTCGCCGTCGGTGACGAGGTGAAGCTGAACCAGCCGATCGTCGAGGTGGAGACCGCCAAGGCCGCGGTCGAGATCCCGTCGCCGCACGCCGGTGTGGTCAGCGCTCTGCACTGCGGCGTGGGAGACACCGTCGATGTCGGTACGGCGATCATCACCTTCGACATCGACCCCGGCGGGTCGGTGGCGCCGCAGCCCGAGCTCACCGTGGACCAGGCCTCGATCCAGGGCGGCGACATGGTGCCCTCGGAGCCCGGGATCATCGGCTCGCCCGCGCCGAAGGGCGGCGAGGAGAAGGTCCAGATCCTCGTCGGCAGCGGCCTCAAAGCCTCCAAGCTCACCCGGCGCCCCAGGGTTGCCGCCGGCCGCCCGGCGGAGCGGTCGAACGGCGACGGATCCGGCCCCCCCGTGCAGCCCGCTCGGGTGTCGGCCGCAGCCGTCGGCGCGCGCGCCGAGCGGCTGGCCGAGGTGCACGTGCTTGCCAAGCCGCCGGTGCGCAAGCTGGCACGCGACCTCGGCGTCGACCTGCGGGTGATCGGCGGCACCGGCCCGGACGGAACGGTGACCCGAGACGACGTGCAGGCTGCAGCTTCCGGTCAGCCGGCCGGAATGATCGCCGCGGTCTCGCCCGCACCGGACTTCGACCCGGCGACGCGCGAACAGCGGATCCCGGTCAAGGGCGTTCGCAAGATGACCGCGGAGGCGATGGTCGCGAGCGCGTTCACCGCGCCGCACGTCACCGAGTGGGTCAGCGTCGACATGACGCCGGCGATGGATCTGGTCGGGCGGTTGCGCGAACACGAAGACTTCGCCGAAACCAAGGTCTCCCCGCTGTTGCTGGTCGCCCGCGCGATGATCCTCGCGATCCGCCGGCACCCGATGATCAACTCCTCCTGGGACGACGCGGCGCAGGAGATCGTCGTCAAGGACTACGTGAACCTCGGGATCGCTGCGGCAACCCCGCGCGGACTGATCGTCCCGAACATCAAGGACGCCGGCCGGCTGTCCATGCCCGAGCTGGCGCAGGCACTGGAACGACTTGTCGAGGTGGCCCGCGGCGGTCACACGCCGCCGGCCGACATGGCCCGTGGCACCATCACCATCACCAACGTCGGCGTGTTCGGAGTCGACGGCGGGACGCCGATTCTCAACCCCGGCGAGTCGGCGATCCTCTGCTTCGGCGCGGTCAGGGACATGCCGTGGGTGCATGAGGGCCGGATCGAGATCCGCAAGGTCACCCAGCTCGGGCTGTCGTTCGACCACCGGATCGTCGATGGCCAGCTCGGCAGCGAGTTCCTCGCCGATCTCGCCGGCATGCTCGCCGACCCTTGGCGCCTGGTCACCTGGCACTGAACCGGCTTCGTCCGGTCGGAGATCAGGGCAGCTCGCGTCGTACCAACCAGCGCGGCTTGCCGCCCCTCTTGCCGGTGGTCGGGCCGACGCGGTGGAAGCCGTGCGACTCGAACAGGTTCACGGTTCCGACGTAGCCGCTGTTCTGGTCGACCCGGCCGCCGGACGTCTCAACGGGGTAACCCTCCAGTGCGGGTGCGCCCGAATCGAGCGCGTGCACGACAGCGCCGTCGAGCAGGTCGTGCATCAGGCCGCGGCGCCGGAATCCCACCCCGATGACGAAGCAGACCACGGACCAGATGTCGTCATCGTCGACGTGGGGAATCGTCCGTGAGTTGACCAGCGCGCGGTAGGTGGGCTTGGGAGCCACCGAGCACCAGCCCGCAACGTGACCGTCCACATAGGCGAGCACCCCGGGACCGGGCTCGGCTGCGCACAGTGACCGCATATGGGAGATCCGGCGGGGCAAGTCCAGGCTCGAGTTGCGGTACGCCATGCACACGCAGCCGTGCCCACCCGGCTTGCGTGGCACCATCAGCGACGCGAAGTCGTCCCATCGCCCGCGAGCAGGAACGACCTCGACGCTCACCGGGCGAGGATAGACGCGGCGAACCTTCGGTCCGCCGGGAGAACGCTCAGAACGCGGATTCGGCCAGGTCCATCACGTCGAGGGTGGTCGTCTCGACCACGACTCGCTCGGCGTGCAGCAGCGGCAGCCGGGTCTGGGCGAAGAACGTTGCGGCCGCGACCTTGCCGGTGTAGAAGTCCTCGTCCGCCGGCGACCGCACCCCGGCAGTGAGCGCGTTCAACGCCACCTCGGCCTGCCGCAGCAGCAGCCAGCCGATCACGACGTCGCCGAGCGCCATCAGCAACCGGGACGTGTTGAGGCCCACCTTGTACAGGTTGCGTACGTCGTCGGTCGATGCGGTGAGATAGCCGACCATCGCCTCGACCATGCCTTGCGCATCACCGAGTGCCTCGGCGAGCAGCTTCCGCTCGTTCTTCAGCCGACCGTTGCCGGCGTCGGAGTCGGCGAACGCCTTGATCTGTTCGACCAACGTCGTCAGCGCGGCGCCCTGGTCCCGGACGATCTTGCGGAAGAACAGGTCCTGACCCTGGATCGCGGTCGTCCCCTCGTAGAGCGTGTCGATCTTCGAGTCCCGGATGTATTGCTCGATCGGGTAGTCCTGCAGGAAGCCCGAGCCGCCGAAGGTCTGCAGCGACTGCGAGCCGAGCAGCTCGTAGGACTTCTCCGAGCCGAAACCCTTGACGATCGGCAGCAGGAGGTCGTTCATGCGGACTGCGTCGTCGTCGGTCTCGCCCTGGGAGGCCGCGTCCATGACGGCGTCCTGGAAGGTCGCGGTGTAGAGCACGAGTGCGCGCATGCCCTCGGCGTACGCCTTCTGCAGCATCAACGAGCGGCGGACGTCCGGGTGATGGGTGATCGTCACCCGCGGTGCGGCCTTGTCGAGCAGCTGGGTGAGATCCGCGCCCTGCACGCGCGTCTTCGCGTACTCCAGCGCGTTGAGGTAGCCGGTCGACAGCGTTGCGATCGCCTTGGTGCCGACCATCATCCGGGCCATCTCGATGACCTGGAACATCTGCGCGATGCCGGCGTGCACGTCGCCGACCAGCCAGCCGACCGCCGGCAGGTCGCCGTCACCGAAGGTGAGCTCGCAGGTGGTGGACACCTTCAGGCCCATCTTCTTCTCGAGGTTGGTCACGAACACGCCGTTGCGCTCGCCGAGCTCGCCGGTCGCGAGATCGACATGGAACTTCGGTACGGCGAACAGCGAGAGCCCCTTGGTGCCCGGGCCGGCACCGAGCGGGCGAGCCAGCACGAGATGGACGATGTTCTCCGGCACGTCCCAGTCGCCACTGGTGATGAAGCGCTTGACCCCCTCGATGTGCCAGGAGCCGTCCGGCTGTTCGGTCGCCTTGGTGCGCCCGGCGCCGACGTCCGAGCCGGCATCCGGCTCGGTCAGCACCATCGTCGAGCCCCAGTGCCGCTCGACGGCGAGCTCGGCCAGGCGCTTCTGGTCCGGCGTGCCCAGCCGGTGCAGGATGCTCGCGAAGTTGGGTCCGGCGGCGTACATGTGGATCGCGGGGTTGGCGCCGAGCACCATCTCGTTCGCCGCCCAGATGATCGACGGGGGGAGCCCCATGCCGCCGAGCTCGGCGGACAGACCGAGGCGGTCCCAGCCGCCGTCGACGAACGCGCGGTAGGACGCCTTGAACGACTCGGGCAGCGTCACGCTGTGGGTCGCGGGGTCGAACGTCGGCGGGTGCCGGTCGGCGTCGGCGAAGGACTCGGCCAGCGGGCCCTCGGCGAGGTGGCGGACCTCCTCGAGCAGGCTGCGGGCGGTGTCCTCGTCGACCTCGGCGAAGGCTCCGGCGCCCAGCACCGAGCCTCGACCGAGGACCTCGAACAGGGTGAACTCCAGGTCGCGGAGGTTCGCCTTGTAGTGCGTCATGCCCCACTCCGTACGCCGGGACCGTGGCGGGCTTCGCCGGTCGGTCGGGCCCGTCACCGGTCGGGCGCCCGAAGGCTACCCGCCGGTAACTTCCCCTATATTACCCACAAGTAACCTCGGTCGCGCCGGATCGGACCTTGATTCCCGGCGGCGCCGGAGCCGGCGCCAGAACCGGGGGTCAGACCTCCCGGCCCGGCTCCTCGGTTTCCATGACGTCGGACTCGGCGCGCTGCGCACCCGTCTCCGGCGGGTCCGCTCCGCCGAGGACGTCGCGCTCGGAGGACCGGGTGGTCCCGCTGGTCGGCTCTGAGTCGTCCATCACGTCGAAGTCGGACTCGGTCGCTGGTTCGTTCCGGTGGTCATCTGCCATCGCTTCATCACCTCGAGCAAGGGCTCCCCTGCGCAATGCCGAATAACCGTCGCCCGCGTGTCCGACCTGATCCCGACCAGGGCACCGATGCCGGAGACAGCTGCCAAATCCGCCATCTTGCGTGCCTAGGTACGGGCGTTACGCTGCGCAGAGATCGTTCGATTCAGCTCCTGCGAGGTCGGCCGGGCCGGCAGATTCGAGGGCGCACATGGCGCGCGTGAGCATGAAAGTCGATGGCGTGAGCTACTCCGACGAGGTCGAGCCCAGACGGCTGCTCGTCCACCACCTGAGGGATGGGCTCGGGCGAGTCGGCACCCCGATCGGCTGCGACAGCTCGAACTGCGGTGCCTGCACCGTGCTGATGAACGGCGAGAGCGTGAAGTCGTGCTCGGTGCTCGCCGTACAGGCCGACGGAGCCGAGATCACCACGATCCAGGGCCTGGCGAGCGACGGTGAGTGGCACCCGGTCCAGCAGGCGTTCAAGGACAACCACGGCCTGCAGTGCGGCTACTGCACGCCGGGAATGATCATGGCGGCGGTCGATCTGCTGCGCACGAACCCGAATCCCACCGAGGCTGAGGTGCGCGACGGGCTCGAAGGCAACCTGTGCCGCTGCACCGGCTACGTCAACATCGTCCGCTCCGTGCTCGCCGCGGCCGCCGCGATGCGCGGCGAGAGCTCGCCGAGCAGCGCCGAGGAGAAGGCAGGTGTGTCATGACCGAGACGACCACCGAGGTCGGCCGGCGGCGTACCCGCAAGGAAGACGCGAAGCTGGTCACCGGTCAGACCACCTGGACCGACAGCATCGCCCTTCCCGGCCTGCTCCAGTTCTCGATCCTGCGCAGCCCGATGGCGCACGCCAAGATCACCCGCATCGACGTCTCGCCGGCGCTCGAGATGCCCGGCGTGATCGCTGCCTTCAGCGGAGCCGATCTCGCCGACCAGCTCGGATCGCTGCCGTGTGCCTGGCCGGTGACGCCGGACATGGTCGCGCCCGCGCATCCACCGATCGCCGTCGACGAGGTGCGGTACGTCGGTGACGCGGTTGCGGTTGTCGTTGCACGCGACCGGTACGCGTCGGCCGATGCGCTCGAGGCGATCGAGGTCGAGTACGAACCGTTGCCACCGGTCCTGGACATGGAGGCCGCGCTCGCGGACGGCGCACCCTTGGTGCACAGCGACAAGGGCACCAACCGCTGCTTCGACTGGCCGTTCGCCGGCGGTGACTACGAGGCGGCGAAGGCGGCGGCCGATGTCGTGGTTTCGCGGCGGTTCATCCAGCAGCGCCTGCTGCCGTCCGCGATGGAGCCGCGCGCGGTGGTCGTCGCACCGATCGCCGCCGCCGACGAATACACGGTCTACTCCTCGACCCAGATCCCGCACGTGCTTCGCGTGATGCTCGCGCTCACGACCGGGACGCCCGAGCACAAGCTGCGAGTCATCACTCCCGATGTCGGTGGCGGCTTCGGCTCGAAGCTCAACGTGTACGCCGAAGAGGTCATCGGTCTCGTGCTCGCCAAGCGGCTCGGCCGGCCGGTGCGCTGGACGGAGTCGCGCAGCGAGGGCTACCAGGCGACCATCCACGGCCGCGACCAGATCCAGGACATCGAGATCGCTGCGCGTTCGGACGGCAAGGTCCTCGGGTTGAAGGTCCGGTTGCTCGCCGACATGGGCGCCTACCTGCAGCTGGTTACGCCCGGCGTGCCGCTGCTCGGCGCGTTCATGTTCCCGGCGATCTACAAGATGGACGCCTACGACTTCGCGTGCACCGGCGTCTTCACGACGAAGACGCCCACCGATGCCTACCGCGGCGCCGGTCGCCCGGAGGCGACCTTCGCGATCGAACGCATCATGGACGAGCTCGCCGCGGAACTCGGTCGCGACCCGATGGACTTGCGCCGGCAGAACTGGATCACCCACGAGGAGTTCCCGTTCGAGACGATCGCCGGCCTGACCTACGACTCCGGCAACTACGAGGCCGCGACCGATGAAGCGATGCGGATGTTCGACTACGACGGGCTGCGTCGCGAGCAGGCGGCACGCCGCGAACGCAACGACTCCGTCCAGCTCGGAATCGGCATCTCGACGTTCACCGAGATGTGTGGACTCGCGCCGAGCCGGGTCCTCGGATCGCTGTCCTACGGGGCCGGCGGCTGGGAGGCCGCGAGCATCCGGATGTTGCCGACCGGGAAGGTCGAGGTCGTCACCGGCTCGTCACCGCACGGTCAGGGCCACGTGACCTCGTGGAGCCAGATCGCCGCGGACGCGCTCGGCGTGCCGTTCGAGGACGTCGAAGTCCTCTACGGCGACACCGAGGTGAGCCCCAAGGGCATGGACACCTACGGGTCTCGGTCGCTCGTCGTCGGCGGGGTCGCCATCCACCGCGCCGCCGACAAGGTGATCGAGAAGGCCAAGCGGATCGCCGCGCACCTGTTGGAGGCTTCGGAGTCCGACATCACGTTCGCGAACGGCACGTTCTCGGTGCAGGGTTCGCCGGACGCCAAGATGACGATCCAGGAGATCGCGCTGGCGACTTTTGCGGCGCACAACCTGCCGGACGGTGTCGAGCCCACCCTGGACTCCGACTACGTTTTCGACCCGGAGAACTTCTCCTTCCCACACGGCACCCACCTGTGCGCGATGGAGATCGACACCGAGACCGGCCGCGCGACGATGCGCTCCTACGTCTGCGTCGACGACGTCGGCAGGGTGGTCAACCCGCTCATCGTGGAGGGGCAGGTGCACGGCGGCATCGCGCAGGGCGTGGCTCAGGCGTTGTACGAGGAGGCCGTGTACGACGAGGACGGCAACCTCACGACCGGCACGATGGCCGACTACCTGGTGCCGAGCGCGGCCGACCTGCCGACCTTCCAGACCGGGCGAACCGAGACCCCGGCGACGTCAAACCCGTTGGGCGTCAAGGGCGTCGGCGAGGCCGGGACGATCGCGTCGACGCCTGCCGTGATCAACGCGATCATCGACGCGCTTCGACCGTACGGTGTCAACGAAGTCCCGATGCCGGCGACGCCGGAGCGGGTATGGCGGGCCCTGCAGGACGCACGGAACGGAGGGGGCGCGAAATGATTCCCGCATCCGTCGACTACGTGGCGCCGAACTCGGTCGCCGAAGCCCTGTCCGCGCTCGCCGCAGGCGGCGAGGACGCGAAGATCATCGCCGGCGGGCAGAGCCTGCTCCCGGTGCTCCGGCTACGGCTCGCTTACCCGAGCACGCTGGTCGACCTGCGCAACATCGCCGAGCTCAAGGGCGTCCGCGAGGATGGCGGGACCCTCGTCATCGGTGCGATGACTCGGCACTGCGATGTCATCGATGACGAGCTGGTGGCGCAGCACGCCCCGTTGATCGCGGCTGCCGAGCGCACGGTTGCCGATCCCGCGATCCGCCATCGTGGCACCGTCGGCGGGTCACTGTCCCACGCCGACCCCGCTGGTGACCTCGCGGCGGTGATGCTCGCGCTCGACGCCGAGCTGGTGGTCGAGGGATCGGGCGGTCGCCGTACCGTCCCGGCCGCGGAGTTCTTCGTCGACTATCTACAGACCGTGCTCTCGCCGGACGAGATCCTCGTCGAGGTGCGGGTGCCGACCCTCACCGGGTGGGGTGTCCACTACGAGAAGTTCCAGCGGGTCGCCCAGGCCTGGGCGATCGTGGGTGTCGCGGCTGCGGTCCGGGTCGAGGGCGGCTCGATCGCGGAGGCGAGGATCGGGTTGACCAACATGGGCACCGTTCCGATCCGGGCGTCGGCCGTCGAGGCTGCGTTGGCCGGCTGTGCGGTCGACGCCGAAGCAATCGGCGCCGCGACCGCCTCGGTCGCCGAAGGCACCAACCCGCCATCCGACCTCGGCGGCGCGGCGGACTACCGCAGGCATCTCGCCGCGGTCCTGACCCGCCGCGCGGTGCTGGCCGCGGCCGGAGGCGAGTGAGCCCGCGGGCAGCTGACCGGCGGGCGTTGCTGCCGGCGGACATCACGTCGGCGGATCTGCTTCGCGCCCGGCTCGAGGAGCACGACTACCTCGCGGACGACGGGCTGGCCACCGCGGCGTACCTCTCGCTGGCGATGGGACGGCCGCTGTTCCTCGAAGGCGAGGCCGGTGTCGGGAAGACTTCACTCGCCGTGGCGCTCGCGGAGCTGCTCTCCGCCGAGCTGATCCGCCTGCAGTGCTACGAGGGGATCGATGCGTCTCAGGCGTTGTACGACTGGGATTTCCCGCGCCAGCTGTTGCACCTGCGCGCGGTCGAGGCGGCGGGCGGCGTCGCCGATCCGGAGAGCATCGACCGGCTCGACCGCGAGGTGTATGACCGGCGCTTCCTTCTCGCGCGCCCGTTGCTGCAGGCGTTGGAGACCACGCCTTCGGTGCTGCTCATCGACGAGGTCGATCGTTCCGATGACGAGTTCGAGGCCTTCCTGCTGCAGCTGCTGTCGGACTACTCGGTCACGATTCCCGAGCTGGGCACGATCCGGGCCGAGGTGCCGCCGGTTGCGGTGCTCACCTCGAACCGCACGCGCGAGCTGCACGACGCGCTGAAGCGCCGGTGCCTCTATCACTGGGTCGAGCATCCGTCGTTCGATCGCGAGGTGGCCATCATCCGGCGCCAGGTGCCCGAGGCGGGCGAGCTGATCGCGCGGCAGGTCGCGGCCTCCGCGCAGCTGCTGCGCGAGGAGGACCTCGCCAAGCCGCCCGGCGTGGCCGAGTCCATCGACTGGGCGGTCGCGCTGGTCGCGCTCGGCGCCGACCGGCTCGATCCCGACAACGCGATCGCGACTCTCGGCGCGGTGCTGAAGTACCGCGAGGACCAGGAGCGAGTACGCCGGATGGACATCGGGGCGATGATCGCGGTCGCCGTCAGCGGTGGCTGACCCGCCTGCGCCCTTCGACGCCGTCGACAGCGTCGTCGGGCTCGCGCGGACGCTCCGCGCAGCCGGCGTGCCGACTGCGCCCGACCGGGTGCAGACCACGATCGAGGCGCTCGGCGAGCTCGACCCGACCCGCCGCGACCACGTCTACTGGGCCGGGCGGTTGACGCTGTGTGACAACCCGGTCGACATCGCCCGCTACGACCGGGTGTTCGCGGCGTACTTCGGCGACCGGCCGACCTCCGTCGAGCGGCGCACCCGTGTGCTGCGTCCGAAGCTTCAGCTACTTGCCACCGACGGACTGGCCGTCGACGGCAGCGAGGACTCGGCGGGCGAGCCGCGAACGGCCCGCGCCGCCGCGAGCGCCGAGGAGGTTCTGCGCGACCGCGACATCGCGACGTTGAACCCCGAGGAGCGGGCGCAGCTGCAGACCCTGCTCGTACGACTGGCGCTGCCCGGCGAGTCGCGGAGCAGCCGGCGGATGCGCGCATCGCGCCGCGGCCCGATCGACGGACGGCGGACCGTTCGCGCGTGGCTGGCCGCAGGTGGGGAGCCGGCGCGGCTGCGCCGGCACCGGCCGACCGAGCGGCCGCGGCGAGTGGTTCTGCTGGTCGACGTCAGCGGCTCGATGGCGGCGTACTCAGACGCGTTGCTGCGGTTCGCACACGCGGCTGCGCGCCGGGGACACGTGCCTACCGAGGTGTTCGCGTTCGGCACCCGGCTCTCGCGGATCACGCGCGAGCTGCGCCAGCCCGACCCCGACGTTGCGATGGCGGCGGTGGCGAGCGCGACCCCTGACGCCGGCTCCGGCACCAGGCTCGGCGGGTTGCTCAAGGAGTTCCTCGACGGCTGGGGGCAGCGGGGGATGGCGCGCGGCGCGGTGGTGGTGATCCTGTCCGATGGCTGGGAGCGGGGTGACCCGGAGCTACTCGGCGAGCAGGTCGCGCGGCTGCATCGGCTGGCGCACCGGGTGGTGTGGGCGAACCCCCGCAAGGCCGGTGCGGGCTATCAGCCCACCGCGGGTGGGATGGCGGCGGCCCTGCCGTATGTTGACGACTTCGTGGAAGGCCACAGTCTCGGGGCGCTGCTGAGGCTGGCCGAGGTGGTTCGCGGCGCCCGGCAGCGGCCCGGATCGACGTTGACGCTGGAGGATCTGTGAAGCTCGAGAACTCGTTCACGGTTCCGGTCACCGCGGATGTCGCGTGGCCAGTGTTGCTCGACGTTGAACGGATCGCGCCCTGCATGCCGGGCGCGACGCTCACCGGCCAGGAGGGCGATGAGTTCACCGGCACCGTGAAGGTGAAGGTCGGTCCGGTCAGCCTCACCTACGGCGGCAAGGCGACCTTCGTCTCCCGGGACGATGACAACCACGTCGCCGTCATCGAGGCTTCCGGCAAGGAGACCCGAGGGTCCGGTACGGCGAAAGCCGTCATCACCACGAGGCTGTCCGAGGCGGACGGCGCGACAACGGTCGACGTCGAGACCGAGCTCACCATCACGGGCAAGCCGGCCCAGTTCGGCCGTGGCGTGATGGCCGAGATCAGCGGCAAGCTGATCGGGCAGTTCGCCGCCTGCCTTGCGGAGAAGATCTCCGCGGACGCGCCAGCCGCCGCAGGGTCGTCCACCCCGGCCGACCCAGCCTCCGATGCCGCTTCTTCGAGCCCGGCGCTCGACGGCGATCCGCAGCCGAGCCCGGAAGGCTCCGCGCACTCCTCGGCGACATCTACCGCGACGCCGCTCCGGCCGGTGCCGGAAGCGGGTGCCCGCCCCACCCCGGAAGCGATCGACCTGCTCGACACCGCCGGGCTGCCGATCCTCAAGCGGGTCGCCCCGCTGTTGGCCGGCCTGTTCGTGCTGTATCTGCTGCTGCGCCGCCGCGGGCGCTGAGCCGGACCGATTCCGGGCACCGCTGCCCGGAGCAGACTTGGCCGACGTGGCCCCGACCGCAGTGACCCGCCCGCGAAACCTGCGCCGCCACTCGGACGGGGTTCAGCGCGCGGCCAACCTCGAGCGATGCCAGGCGTTCATCCTGATCGCTCGGTGAGTCGATCCTGGTCATCGGTCGCACGTTGGCCGAGTCCGCGCACCCCGGTACCCGGGCCGCGGCGGGCTGTCTCGTCGCGTTCCTCGGCGCGGCGTCGTTCTGGTGGGTGTACTTCGACCGCAGCGCGGAAGCAGCCACCGAGGTCGTGGTGCGCTCTGCCGATCCCGGCCGACTCGGTCGCCGCGTCGCCGGCACTGACCGGCTGCACTTCCCGCACGTTGTCCCGGACCCGACCGGCGAAGGCAGACTGGATCGATGAGCCGGACCAGTGAGATCGCGCGCGAGCAGGAGCTCGTCACCCGGCTCTACGACCGGCTCGATCTGCTGCGCGAGCAGACCCGTGGCCGGCTCGCCGAGGTACGCCGCAGAGGAGCGAGCGGCACGCCGCAGGCCCGCAGCGAGCGCGACGCGTTTGCCACGCTGTACGAGGACCGGCTTGCCCAGCTCGAGGCGGTCGAGCCGGGGCTGTGCTTCGGCCGGCTCGACTTCACCACCGGCGAGCAGTTGCATGTCGGCCGGATCGGGTTGACCGACGACCGGCTCGACACCCTGCTGGTCGACTGGCGCGCACCGGCGGCCGAGCCCTTTTACCGAGCAACGCCCGCCGACCCGCACGGGGTCAGCCGGCGCCGGCACCTGCGCACGCGCGGCCGCACCGTTCTCGACGTCGAGGACGACGTGTTCGACGTCGACGCGCTCACCGAGGCGGACCGGGAGACCCTCGGCGGCGGTGGTGCGCTGCTCGCCGCGCTGAACGCGCACCGCACCGGCCGGATGCGCGACATCGTCGCCACCATCCAGGCCGAGCAGGACGAGGTGATCCGTGCCGACCCGACCGGCGTGCTGGTCGTTCAGGGCGGCCCCGGCACCGGCAAGACCGCGGTCGCGCTGCACCGGGCGGCGTACCTGCTCTACACGCACCGCGAACGGCTGTCCCGCACGGGAGTGCTCGTCGTCGGTCCCGGGCCGGCGTTCATCCGCTACATCGAGCGGGTCCTGCCTTCTCTCGGCGAGACCGGTGTCCTGCTCTCGACCGTGGACGGGCTGGTGCCGGGGGTCTCGGTCGGCGGGCGGGAGCCGGCCGCGGTTGCGACGCTGAAGGCCGACTCTCGCATGGCTGAGGTGATCGAGGCCGCAGTGACGGCCCGGCAACGCGTTCCCGACCAGCCGCTGCTGGTCGGTTTCGAGGAGTACGACCTCCTGCTGACGCCAGGTGACGTGTCGGCGGCGCGGGCGCGCGCCCGCCGGTCGCGTCGCCGGCACAACCGGGCTCGGTACGCCTTCGCCAAGCACCTGCTCCGCCTGGTGGTCGGCCGGCTGGCCGAGTTCGACGCCGAGCTGGCCCGCGAGCGCTGGGTGGTCCGAACGTTGATGGGCAGCGACGACTTCCGTGCGGCCGTCGACGCGTGCTGGCCCCGGGTGAGCGCGGAGGAGCTGGTCCGAGAACTGTTCACGCCGACCGGCGTGTTGGTCGCCGGCGACCTGCTGACCCGCGCGGAGGCGGCGCTGCTGGTCCGCGACCCGACCGCGCCGTGGACCGCCGCGGACATCCCGCTGATCGACGAGGCCTGGTCGCGGCTGGGCGACCCCGAAGAGGTGCTTCGCGAGGCGGCCGAGCGCCGCCGGGTGCGTGCCGACCGGGAGTACGCGCGAGAGGTGGTCGCGGCCAGCGGGCTGCGCGGCCAGGTCGACGCCGATCTGCTGGCCGAGCGGTACGCCGGCCCCGGTGCGAGCAGCCGGGCGGTGGCGGAGCGGGCCGCGACCGACCCGGACTGGGAGTTCGGCCACGTGATCGTCGACGAGGCGCAGGAGCTCTCGCCGATGGCGTGGCGGATGCTGGTGCGCCGTTGCCCGATGCGGTCGATGACCGTCGTCGGGGACATTGCGCAGGCGTCCGCTCCCTGGGCGATCCGGTCATGGCCGGCCGCGCTGCAGGCCATCGCACCCGAGCGCTGGCGCGTGGCGGAGCTGACCGTGAACTACCGGACCCCCAGCGAGGTGATGGAGGTGGCGGCGGACGTGCTCGCCGCTGTCGACCCGGCCATCGAGTCGCCGTCTTCGGTCCGCGACGTGGGTTACCCGCCGTACTCGCACCGGGTTGCCCTCGGCGACGACCTGGTGGCTCGGGTGGTCTCTGTCGTAGCCGAGTCCCGCGCGACGATCGGGGACGGCAAGCTGGCGGTCATTGCGCCGTACCGCTGGTACGACGCCCTCGTGGCGGCCGTCGGCGCCAGCTTCCCGGACGAGGTGGGCACCGGGGCCGCGGGTCTCGATGCGCCGATCGCGGTGCTCGGTGTGACCGAGGCGAAGGGGTTGGAGTTCGACGGCGTCGTGCTCGCCGAGCCGGGGGACTGGATCGCCGCCGACGAGCGCGGCCTGCGCGATCTCTACGTCGCGCTCACGAGGACGACGCAGCGCCTCGACGTCGTCCACTCGGGCGAGCTGCCCGCGACCCTCGCGCGCTTGACGCCGGCCTAGGTTTCGGCTTCTTCTCGACCGCCGCACGAGCCTCGTCGAGGTCCTCGCGAGCGAGATGCTCCACCACCTCGAGCACGGGCTGGACG